>NZ_CABTJS010000067.1:0-25632 GCF_902485085.1 uncultured Kluyvera sp. | reverse complement strand
GTGATGATCCCGCACGTTACTCACTTCGATAAGACCGATATCACCGATCTGGAAGCGTTCCGTAAACAGCAGAACGCCGAAGCTGAAAAACGTAAACTGGACGTGAAATTCACCCCAGTGGTCTTCATCATGAAAGCCGTTGCTGCTGCTCTGGAACAGATGCCGCGCTTCAACAGCTCTCTGTCTGAAGATGGTCAGCGCCTGACCCTGAAGAAATACATCAACATCGGTGTTGCGGTTGATACGCCAAATGGTCTGGTTGTTCCAGTCTTCAAAGACGTGAACAAGAAGAGCATTACCGAGCTGTCCCGTGAACTGACTGTGATCTCTAAGAAAGCGCGTGACGGTAAGCTGACCGCTGGCGAAATGCAGGGCGGTTGCTTCACCATCTCCAGCATCGGCGGCCTGGGTACTACCCACTTCGCGCCAATTGTTAACGCGCCGGAAGTGGCGATCCTCGGTGTCTCCAAGTCCTCTATGGAGCCAGTGTGGAACGGTAAAGAGTTTATGCCGCGTCTGATGATGCCAATTTCTCTTTCCTTCGACCACCGCGTGATCGACGGTGCTGATGGTGCGCGCTTTATCACCATCATCAACAACATGCTGTCCGACATTCGCCGTCTGGTGATGTAATAAAAAAGCCGGCCAGACGGCCGGCTTTTTTCTGATAACCTCAGGATGATTTGGGGTTATCAGCAACAAAGGACAAAATCGTTTGCCGTTTGTTGTTTAAAAATTGTTAACAATTTTGTAAAATACACGCGGATAGAACGTCCCGGTGGATGATGGGCGTAATAACTATAACGTCAGACCGCCGGATACAAATGATAGAGGTCATGATGAGTACTGAAATTAAAACTCAGGTCGTGGTACTTGGGGCAGGTCCTGCGGGCTACTCTGCTGCATTCCGTTGCGCTGATTTAGGTCTGGAAACCGTAATCGTAGAACGTTACAGCACCCTCGGTGGTGTTTGTCTGAACGTTGGCTGTATCCCTTCTAAAGCACTGCTGCACGTTGCAAAAGTTATCGAAGAAGCCAAATCGTTGGCTGAACACGGTATCGTCTTCGGCGAACCGAAAACCGATATCGACAAAATTCGTACCTGGAAAGAGAAAGTTATCACTCAGCTGACCGGTGGTCTGGCTGGTATGGCCAAAGGCCGTAAAGTGAAAGTGGTAAACGGTCTGGGTAAATTCACCGGGGCAAACACCCTGGAAGTGGAAGGCGAGAACGGTAAAACCGTAATCAACTTCGACAACGCTATCATCGCGGCGGGTTCCCGTCCGATTGAACTGCCATTCATTCCACATGAAGACCCACGCGTTTGGGACTCTACAGACGCACTGGAACTGAAAGAAGTGCCAAAACGCCTGCTGGTTATGGGCGGTGGCATCATCGGTCTGGAAATGGGTACCGTGTACCATGCGCTGGGTTCAGAGATTGACGTGGTTGAAATGTTCGACCAGGTTATCCCGGCTGCAGACAAAGACATCGTTAAAGTCTTCACCAAACGTATCAGCAAGAAATTCAACCTGATGCTGGAAACCAAAGTGACCGCCGTTGAAGCAAAAGCAGACGGTATCTATGTTTCCATGGAAGGCAAAAAAGCACCTGCCGAAGCACAGCGTTATGACGCCGTACTGGTGGCTATCGGTCGCGTACCGAACGGTAAAAACCTCGATGCGGGTAAAGCTGGCGTAGAAGTTGACGACCGTGGCTTCATCCACGTCGACAAACAGCTGCGTACCAACGTACCGCACATCTTTGCTATCGGCGATATCGTCGGTCAGCCAATGCTGGCGCACAAAGGTGTTCACGAAGGTCACGTTGCTGCAGAAGTTATCGCAGGTCAGAAACACTACTTCGATCCGAAAGTGATTCCATCCATCGCGTATACCGATCCGGAAGTTGCCTGGGTTGGTCTGACTGAGAAAGAAGCGAAAGAGAAAGGCATCAGCTATGAAACCGCCACCTTCCCGTGGGCTGCTTCTGGCCGTGCTATCGCTTCCGACTGCGCAGACGGTATGACCAAGCTGATCTTCGACAAAGAATCTCACCGTGTTATCGGTGGTGCGATTGTCGGCACCAACGGCGGCGAGCTGCTGGGTGAAATCGGTCTGGCTATCGAAATGGGCTGTGATGCTGAAGATATCGCGCTGACCATCCACGCTCACCCGACTCTGCACGAGTCTGTTGGCCTGGCAGCAGAAATCTTTGAAGGTAGCATTACCGACCTGCCGAACGCGAAAGCGAAGAAGAAGTAATCTTCTGACCCGTAACCCGGCCGAGCATAGCGACGCCGGGAAGCGCACGGTCCTCCCGGAGTCGGCTAACACCTCGTCCGGGCTACCATAGAAAAAAGCGGCTTAACGGCCGCTTTTTTTATGCTCTCTGCCAACGAGTTATGTCTAACCGTAGCAAAGATTACGAAGCGGGTTACAGTTTTCCGACGCTATCGCTATGTTTTCGGCACCCTCATCCTCTTCTCTCCCTTTAATCTCGAAACGTTCTGTTAACGCTTGCCGCAACTTGAATAATAATCACGATATAAACTGATAGCAGGCTAATAAATTGGAGTGTGAGACGATGAAAATGTTTCTGACGACGGCAGCCTTAGCTGCAACGCTGGTTTCTGGATTGGCTTTTGCGAGCGACGCGACGATCCCGTGGGCTGATAACAGCGGCGGTACCGAAAGTACGCATATCGCTGCGATGGGACAGAACCTGAACGCTGAGCATCAGCAGGTAACAAAAACGTAGGAAGGGGTGTGGGCCGATAACTCCGGCAGCATTAGCGCCGATGAAGCCGCGCTGACCAGCAGCAAACCGGCGGTGAAAGGCCACCCTGAACTGATGCCGCATCAGGGCTAAGTTAACGGTATCGTTGTTTGAAGAATACCCGGCTGCGTACAGACGCCGCCGGGCATTTTTTTACTCTGCAACCGCCTGCCAGCCCGTGCTGGCATCGGGATCAAAGTGGGTAATCGCCTGCGCTTTCTGTTCAGACTCAGCGCCCAAATTGGCTTCATAAACGCGATCGTTTTGATCAATCATAAAGCTCATCACGCCAGTTTGTCCCCATTCAACGGGCCAGGCGAGTAAGGCAACGTCGCCTTTATCGCCTTCAGGCAGAATGCGGAAATGGTAGCCATGATAGCCTTCCCCTGGTACCGCTGGGCTGAAGTTTGGCCCTAAGGGACTTGGCGTTTCTCCTGGCGCTATAGGCCAGTAAAGGCCATCTTTTTTCCCTTCGCTACTGATAATTTTCTGCGCCCAGGCATGGTTCAACTGGTAGTAGTCCTGCTGGGCATCCACGTAGGCGTGCATCGCCTCAATGGCTGACAGTTCGTTACGCCCGATGGCGCGCGTCAGAATTTCATCTTTCCCCGCGGCCATGTTGAATTCCCACCCATCGGCCTTTTTTTCCATTGGAATCGGTAATCGCCAACCGTCATTACCGACGTCCAGCCAGGCGGTATTACCTTGATTGACGATACGGTGATTAACCTGCCAATCGCGCAGGAAGCGATCAACGGCATCCTGATCGACGCCGTCGGGGGGTAAGAACTGCTGCCAGTTATCGCCGAGCAGGTTGTCGAGCTCAGCATCGTTTTTCTGCGTGACCGCGTTGACCAGCGCACTTGCGGCCTGGTCCGGGGTGGCGAAGGTTTGCTGCGCCAGCGCCATCAGTGGTGACATCGCCAGCGCCAGCAGCGCTATCTGTATCTGCTTTTTCATCACATTATCCTTTAGCGTCGACGGAACTCATGGTGCCCGGCAATACCGCCATTATGTTGCTCAGCGCTAAGGCCGGAAGCGTGGCGGCTCTGTAGCCCTCGAGACTGCTGTGCCTGCCATGATGGCGCGCGGCTTTCGTTGCCGCTGAGCGCCGTGTTGCGCAGACCGCCGCCGTTGGCGCGCAGCGCGCTGTTCTGACCCATCATTCCAGCATTCAGATGCGGTGTCTGGCCGTTTAACCGTTCATGCGTTTGCAGATTCTGATGCTGGGTCGCATTCAACTGCGGATGCGACTGTTGAATATGCTGCTGTGCTGCGGCGCGCTGCGAAACCGTATGGCTCGGCGTTCGGCTGGTTGGGGCGTCGTAGCCGCGGAAGTTATTCCGCTGCGCGGCCTGATTCCACTGCTGTGTTGCCGCGTTACGCTGGGCATCACGGGAGCCCAGCCCGGCTGGGCTGGCATTGCCGCTACCAATATGCGTGCGCTGCTGTAGCTGCGACATCGCCACCTGACGCTGACTGTCGCGGTTAGGCTGCGCGTGCTGAGTGGCGCTCAACCCGCCGACCGCTTCCGTTTGATGAGGTGCAAACGCGCCCAGCGTTTGATGCGTAGCGCTCAGGCCACCTGGCACGTTGGTCTGGTGGAACTGCTGCGCCACGTTGTTATTCGGGTACGGCGTGTTGCCGCGATACGCCGGGTTGTGCTGCCAGCCCATCGTCTGACCGCTGATATTCTGCCCGCTAATCTTGTTGAAGTTATTCACGTTAATGTTGATGTTATCGCCATTGTGCTGATAGCCCGATGGATGGCCGCCGTGATCGTCATGATGGTCATCGTCATGATGATGATGGTCGTCATCATCCCAATCGATGTTGCTGAAAATCGCATAGGTGGTTGCTACCCCAAGGCTATAGCCGAAACCGCGTACAAAGCTGTCGGCAAACTGCTGCCCCGGAGGTGGCGGCAGATAGACCGGCGGCGCGGAGGTATAAGGCCAACTGCTGCCGTAAACCACCGTCGGGTTGTAGTTCGGCACGTATACCACCTGCGGGGTGCTCGGTTCAATCTTGATAACCGTCGGCTCGCTGTTGGTGGAATGGGGGGACGTCGAGGAGGCCACGCGTTTGGCGGTGGTGACCGTTTGCTGCGGCGTCGATTTCAGCGAGCCGGTTTGCTGGGCGAGCTGGCGTAGTTTCTGTACTGCATCCATGACGTCCTGTGGCTGCGCCAGGAATGCGTTACCGAGGTTGGTCACCCACTGCGGATCTTCACCCATCATGCCCGTCAGCTGCGGGAAGGCGACCAGCGACTTCACGCTGGCATCCCACGGTTGATTAGCCACAGCTTTTACCGCCGCATCGCCCTGCTGGCCGGGATGGTCTTTCGACCACTGCACCGCCTGCGTCACGCTATCCGGATAGGTTGAGGCCATCAGCACCTGCGACAGCAGCGGGTCTGGGTAGAGTGCGATAGGGGCTACCCACTGCGTGATTTGTGCGGTGGTGTAGGTGACCGGGGCAGGGGCCGCTTCAGGTGCCGTTACCGCCACCGCAGGCGGCGCGTCGGGCGTGACGGGCTCCCTGCTTTTGACGTACAGCGTGCCGGCGGCAGCAAGTAACCCGGCGCTGCAGATAAGCGCAATATAGTGGGGCTTAAAGGGCAAAGTCATGGTGGTTCTCCAGGGAACTACACAGTCCGTAACAGAGGAGTCGGATATGCCGCGAGTATAATGAGGCCGTTGTTTATTTTTTGATTAAAGCAGGGATTTTTGCGGTGAGTAGGGAAATCTGACAAGAGTTTACACTGTCAAAGAGCGGGCAAAATAATCGCGCCTCGACGTCAGCATCGCCCGTTTTTCATCCTCTTAGATGTCATACTTTCATAACAAAATGTTTAATACCCCGGCGCTTCGATGGTTTTTTTTCATCGTAAAACGGCTTTTTTTAATCTGTTATATCAACATTAACGATTCAGCAAATATTTAATGTTGCTTTTTTGTAAACAGATTAACACCCTTCTGAAATCCTGCTATGCTGGCCTCGCGGTACCGGGCTTTTACCCTACAAACTGCTGTCTCACAGGAGCGTGAAGAGATCGCCGACCGCATATGACAATGAGAGCGAGGAGATACCGTCGTGCTAAAAGAATACCGTGAGCACGTAGCTGAGCGTGCCGCCGAAGGGATTGTTGCCAAACCCTTAGATGCAACCCAAATGGCCGCGCTGGTTGAGCTGCTGAAGAATCCGCCTGCTGGCGAAGAAGAATTCCTGTTAGACCTGTTAACTAACCGTGTACCGCCGGGCGTTGATGAAGCCGCCTACGTTAAAGCGGGTTTCCTCGCCGCTGTCGCGAAAGGCGAAGCCACTTCCCCACTGGTTACCCCAGAAAAAGCCATCGAATTGTTAGGCACCATGCAGGGTGGTTACAACATCCATCCGCTGATTGATGCCCTGGACGATGCGAAGCTGGCACCGATTGCTGCCAAAGCACTGTCTCACACTCTGCTGATGTTCGATAACTTCTACGACGTAGAAGAGAAAGCCAAAGCGGGCAACGCCTACGCTAAGCAGGTTGTTCAGTCCTGGGCCGATGCCGAATGGTTCCTGAGCCGTCCTGCGCTGGCAGATAAAATCACCGTTACCGTGTTCAAAGTGACCGGTGAAACCAACACCGATGACCTGTCTCCGGCACCGGATGCCTGGTCCCGCCCGGATATTCCTCTACACGCTCTGGCGATGCTGAAAAACGCCCGCGAAGGCATTGACCCGGATCAGCCGGGTGCCGTTGGCCCGATCAAACAGATCGAAGCACTGCAGCAGAAAGGTTTCCCGCTGGCCTACGTGGGCGACGTTGTGGGTACCGGTTCTTCCCGTAAATCAGCGACCAACTCCGTGCTGTGGTTCATGGGTGACGATATCCCTCATGTACCGAACAAACGCGGCGGCGGCCTGTGCCTTGGCGGCAAAATTGCACCTATCTTCTTCAACACCATGGAAGATGCGGGCGCGCTGCCAATTGAAGTCGATGTTTCCAATCTGAACATGGGCGACGTCATTGACGTATACCCGTTCAAAGGCGAAGTGCGTAACCACGAAACCGACGAACTGCTGGCAACCTTCGAGCTGAAAACCGACGTGCTGATCGACGAAGTACGTGCCGGTGGCCGTATTCCGCTGATCATCGGCCGTGGCCTGACCACCAAAGCGCGTGAAGCGCTGGGCCTGCCGCACAGCGATGTATTCCGTCAGGCGAAAGACGTGGCGGAAAGCAGCCGCGGCTTCTCTCTGGCACAGAAAATGGTTGGCCGCGCCTGTGGCGTGAAAGGTATTCGTCCAGGCGCGTACTGCGAACCGAAGATGACCTCCGTCGGTTCTCAGGATACCACCGGCCCAATGACCCGCGATGAACTGAAAGACCTGGCGTGCCTGGGCTTCTCTTCTGACCTGGTGATGCAGTCCTTCTGTCACACTGCCGCCTATCCTAAGCCGGTCGACGTGACCACGCACCACACGCTGCCAGACTTCATCATGAACCGTGGCGGTGTCTCCCTGCGTCCGGGCGACGGCGTTATCCACTCCTGGCTGAACCGTATGCTGCTGCCAGATACCGTGGGTACCGGCGGTGACTCCCATACCCGTTTCCCAATCGGTATCTCCTTCCCGGCGGGCTCTGGTCTGGTGGCGTTTGCTGCGGCGACCGGCGTGATGCCGCTGGATATGCCGGAATCTGTACTGGTGCGCTTCAAAGGCAAAATGCAGCCGGGTATCACACTGCGTGACCTGGTTCATGCGATCCCGCTGTATGCAATTCGCCAGGGCCTGCTGACCGTTGAGAAGAAAGGTAAGAAAAACATCTTCTCTGGCCGCATCCTGGAAATCGAAGGTCTGCCGGATCTGAAAGTGGAGCAGGCGTTCGAGCTGACCGATGCTTCCGCAGAGCGTTCTGCTGCGGGCTGTACCATCAAGCTGAACAAAGAGCCAATCGTTGAGTACCTGACCTCCAACATCGTTCTGCTGAAGTGGATGATCGCGGAAGGCTACGGCGATCGCCGTACGCTGGAACGTCGTGTTCAGGGCATGGAAAAATGGCTGGCGAACCCTGAACTGCTGGAAGCTGACGCTGACGCAGAGTACGCGGCGGTGATCGACATCGATCTGGCTGACATTAAAGAGCCAATCCTGTGTGCGCCAAACGATCCGGACGACGCGCGTCTGCTGTCTGACGTACAGGGCGAGAAGATTGACGAAGTATTTATCGGCTCCTGCATGACCAACATCGGCCACTTCCGTGCTGCCGGTAAGCTGCTGGATAACCATAAAGGCCAGCTGCCGACCCGCCTGTGGGTGGCTCCGCCAACCCGTATGGACGCAGCTCAGCTGACCGAAGAAGGTTACTACAGCGTGTTCGGTAAGAGCGGTGCGCGTATTGAGATCCCTGGCTGCTCCCTGTGTATGGGTAACCAGGCGCGCGTAGCTGACGGTGCGACGGTCGTTTCGACCTCTACCCGTAACTTCCCGAACCGTTTAGGTACCGGCGCGAACGTCTTCCTGGCCTCTGCGGAGCTGGCGGCAGTTTCGGCGCTGATCGGCAAGCTGCCAACCCCGGAAGAGTACCAGACCTTCGTGGCTCAGGTTGATAAGACGGCGGTGGACACCTACCGTTACCTGAACTTCGACCAGCTCTCTCAGTACACTGAGAAAGCCGACGGCGTTATCTTCCAGACCGCAGTATAAGAACGTAGACCGGACGAGATGCGTTAGCATCGACTCCGGGAAATTCCCGGCGGCGCTACGCTTGGCCGGGCTACTAAAAAGGCGAGAGTTTGAACTCTCGCCTTTTTTATATTAAAGCACGGCTTGATATTGATGCTATGCCGAACATTACTTAAACTTAATCAATTGAAAGATAAGCTTATTATGTTGCTGCTTTTTCTTGAATAATATATCTCGCCATTACATTCAATATTTATATTATTTAATGTTCACTGGTTATTATTTGTTGATGTTGGGGTTTGTACTGATGCCAGATAATTAAATGTGTTCGGTTTATTATTGAAAATTCGCATAGCTGGATTCTGGTTTCCAATTTCGGAGTGATGGTATCCACCACAGTGCTGCTGTTCGCATGGTATGCCATCATGATCGCCATCCATCCGAGGGTCCGGACAGTTATTCAATACCCACTGGGCTTCCTCGCAGTTCGCCATTTCACTACAGTAATGGCGACCGTTGCATTCATAAGCGTATGAATATGTGCTTAAAAAAGTAGATAAAATAATTATTGTTTTGACGGTTTTTTTCATTTTATTTTCATTCCTTTGGTGAAATAGAATGTTTATATAATCACATGAGTATGATAGCTGTAAAATTATTAATTAATGGCTACGTGTAAGTAATTTACATGGCGAATGATGTGCGCCATTTATATTAATTTGTTGATTGGTTAATATATTCAGCGTGCGATCGTCGATGACAAACGGTCTATTAGACATTCTTCTGACATCGCCTCATCGACGTGGTGATACTCTGGGCGGTTACGGCGATGTTTTTTTCCCACTCTGCGGGCTATCGTACTGCTTTTATCCTCTCCAACTGCGATAATTACCTATAGGTACAATGCAGCGGTGACGCATTGCCTTTGTAGAGGAACAGATTATGGATTATGAATTTCTGCGTGACGTTACCGGAGGGGTAAAAGTACGTATGTCGATGGGCCACGAAGTGCTCGGTCACTGGTTTAATGAAGAGGTCAAAGACAACCTCACGCTACTGGACGAAGTGGAACAGGCTGCACGTACCGTCAAAGGCAGCGAACGCTCATGGCAGCGCGCGGGGCATGAATATACCCTGTGGTTGGACGGCGAAGAAGTGATGGTTCGCGCCAATCAGCTGGAGATTTCCGGCGATGAGATGGAAGAGGGGATGAGCTACTACGATGAAGAGAGCTTGTCACTGTGCGGCGTTGAGGACTTTTTACAGGTCGTTGCCGCCTATCGCGAGTTTATCAAGCAGCGCTAACGGATGCGGAGCCTGTGGGCTCCGCGACGCGCATTATTTCACGTAGGCCAGCAGGCTCAGAGAGTCGCGAGCCAGTGCTTTGCACTTCTTCGAGGTAGGAATGCCGATGCCGCTGAGATCGCGGTAGCTGTCTTCACCTAGCGCCTTCATGTTAAAGGTGTCGTAGTTGCTGAGATCCCACTGATTTTGCTGGGCAAAAAAGACTAATGCGCGACGAATTTGCGTGTTCGGTAGATTCTGGTAACCACAGTCGTTTTTCAGGAAGACAAATACCGCCGTGAGATCGGCCATATCTTCTGCTTCAGACTCGCTTAAAGCATAACTGGAACTGGACATCGCCAGCAGCGATCCAAGCAGTACCGTTCGGAAAAACGTCTTCATTTCTTCTACCTTACATCGTCGATATTCAACGTTAACATACTTCCAGAAGCGGCGGGAGGCTTTCTTAAAGCTTTCTGCTTGACCTTCCCGCAGGGGTAGGGTTTAAGCTCAATTAATCACCAGAAGCCGAAAAGGATGTAACGATGCATCGTCGTGATTTTATCAAACTCAGCGCCGCTATCGGCGTTGCCAGCGCCTTGCCTCTGTGGAGCCGTGCGGTATTCGCCGCCGAGCGCACCATGCTTCCCATTCCTCCCCTGCTTGCCGCCGATGCGAATAATCAGATCTTGCTGACCGTTCAGGCCGGAAAGACGCAATTTGCGGGAAAAACCGCGACAACCTGGGGCTACAACGGCAGCCTGTTAGGGCCGGCTATTCAGCTGCAACAGGGTAAACCCATTACGGTGAAAATTAACAACACCCTGCCGGAAGAGACCACCGTGCACTGGCACGGACTGGAAGTGCCGGGTGAGGTGGACGGCGGTCCTCAAGGGGTTATCCAACCTGGCGGCAGTCGGACCGTCACGTTTACGCCAACCCAGCGTGCGGCAACCTGCTGGTTCCACCCGCATCAGCACGGCAAAACCGGGCATCAGGTGGCGATGGGGCTGGCGGGCCTGGTGCTCATCGAAGATGAAGATAGCCAGAAACTGATGCTGCCTAAACAGTGGGGTATCGACGATGTGCCGGTGATTATGCAGGACAAAAAATTTACCGCCGCCGGTGAGATTGACTATCAGCTGGACGTAATGAGCGCCGCGGTGGGCTGGTTTGGCGATACGCTGCTGACCAACGGCGTGACCTACCCGCAGCATACGCCGCCACGGGGCTGGCTGCGCCTGCGTTTGCTGAACGGCTGTAATGCACGCTCACTGACCATTGCGACTAGCGATAAGCGCCCGATGTATGTGGTTGCCAGCGATGGCGGACTGCTGGCCGAGCCGGTGAAAGTCAGTGAGCTGCCGATGCTGATGGGCGAACGTTTTGAAGTGCTGGTGGATGCCCGCGATGGCAAACCGTTCGATATCCTGACCCTTCCGGTGACGCAGATGGGCATGGCCGTCGCGCCGTTCGATAAGGCGGTGCCGGTCCTGCACGTTCAGCCTATCGGCATTCCGGGGTCAGCAACGCTGCCGGATACACTCGTAGCCATGCCTGCACTGCCGTCGCTGGATGGGCTGACTGAACGCAAGCTCCAGCTCTCAATGGACCCGATGCTCGACATGATGGGCATGCAGGCGCTGATGCAGAAGTACGGAAATCAGGCGATGGGCGGCATGGATCACGGCGGCATGATGGGCCACGGTGGGATGACAATGGACCACGGCGGAATGGGTAATATGCACCACGGCGACGGTGGGTTCGACTTCCACAACGCGAACCGTATCAACGGCAAAGCGTTTGATATGAAAGTGCCGATGTTTGCTGCGGCTAAAGGGCAGTATGAGCGTTGGGTGATTTCCGGCGAGGGCGACATGATGCTGCACCCGTTCCATATTCATGGCACCCAGTTCCGCATCCTGCGCGAGAACGGTCAGCCACCGGCGGCGCATCGCGCAGGCTGGAAAGACACCGTTCGTGTTGAGGGCGGCGTCAGCGAGGTACTGGTGAAGTTTGACCATAGCGCGCCGAAAGAGCAGGCCTATATGGCGCACTGTCACCTGCTGGAGCATGAAGATACCGGCATGATGCTCGGCTTTACCGTTTAACCTGCTACCGGATAGCGGTCTCGCTATCCGGTAACCCTCTGGGGTAGATACAGATTTCAGCCATATCATTCAGCGAACTTCTCGCTATACTCCGGTGGTTAACGATTAATCACGAGGTAAGAATGGCTATCTTTGGTAAGGCTCTGGCAGCCTCTTTTGTCATGCTGGTGGCGGTATCGGCGCACGCTGACATGAAGATGGAACGCAAAGACATCCCTGAATTAAAGCTGAGCATCGAGATCCCGCAGACGCTCACACCAATGCCTGATGACATGGCGAAAATCAAATACCCTTCTGAAAACCGCCCGCAGGTGATCTATGGTGATGAACGCGGTAAAGCATCTTTAGGTCTTAGTAACGGTCGCCATGCGCTGCCCGCAGACAAGCTCGACGTGGCAAAGGATGCGACGCTGAACATGCTGAAAAACTTCAAACCCCAGGCGGAAGCCGTGACGGTGGACGGGCATAAGGCGTGGTTGATTACCTTCCGCTCTCAGGCGGCGGATACTGATATCCTGAATATGCTGCTGGTGACGTCAGAAAACGATAAAGCCGTGCAGGCCGCGTTTAACATGACAAAAGATTTGGAAGGGCAATATAAGGATGTGGCCAGGGCTTCACTGCTGTCGATTAAGTTTGATAAGTGACTGAAATGTAGGCCTGATAAGCGTAGCGCCATCAGGCGATCCGGTGCTGATTGCCGGATGGCGGCGTAAACGCCTTATCCGGCCTACATTTCCATAGGCCAGATAAGGCGCTAATACTTACTTCGCGTCGTCAGGTAACGCATAGGCGACGATATAATCACCCATCTTCGTACCAAACGAACCGTGACCACCTGCGGAAATGACCACGTACTGCTTGCCATTCACCTCATAGGTCATCGGCGTTGCCTGACCGCCTGCTGGCAGACGACCCTGCCACAGTTTCTCACCGTTGCTCATGTTGTATGCGCGCAGGTAGTTATCGGCGGTTGCCGCGATAAACAGCACGTTACCCGCCGTGGAGATTGGGCCACCCAGCATCGGCATACCCATGTTGAACGGCAGCGGAACCGGCATTGGGAACGGCAGGCTATCCTGCGGCGTACCCAGACGTTTTTTCCATACCACTTCGTTGGTTTTCAGATCCAGCGCGGAGATATAACCCCAGGCTGGCTGTTTGCATGGCAGACCAAACGGTGACAGGAACGCGTTCAGCGTTACGCCAAACGGCACGCCGTACTGCGGCTGAATGCCGGACTCGGTACCGCTGGACTTCGCGTCTTTCGGAGGCTCCATTGGGTTGCCAGGTCCGCGTGGAATCAGCTTCGATACAAACGGCAGCGCCATTGGGTTAGCAATCGCTACCTGACGGTTAGGGTCGACGGAGATACCGCCCCACTCGAACATCCCCAGGTTACCCGGGAACACCAGCGTGCCCTGCTCGGACGGTGGGGTGAAAATGCCGTCATAGCGCAGTTTGTGGAACATCACGCGGCACACCAGCTGGTCGAACATGGTGGCGCCCCACATATCCGCACCGGTCAGATCTTTCTTCGGACGGAAGCTCAGATCGGAGAACGGCTGGGTTTTGGTGACGTAGTCGCCTTTGGCCGCACCCTGTGGAACTGGTTTTTCCGGTGCCGGTACGACCAGCTCACCGTTACGGCGGTCGAGCACGAAGATGTTACCGGTTTTCGCTGGCGCGTAGATAACCGGCACCGTTTTACCGTCAACGGAGATGTCTGCCAGCGTTGGCTGGGACGGCATATCCATATCCCACAGATCGTGGTGAACGGTCTGGTAGCTCCAGGCAAGCTTACCGGTGGTCGCATTCAGCGCCACAATCGAGCTCGCGTAGCGTTCCTGCTCTGGCGTACGGTTGCCACCCCAGATATCTGGCGTGGTGACGCCCATTGGCAGATACACCAGATCCAGCTTCGCATCATAGGCTGCTGGAGCCCAGGAGTTCGGCGAGTTGAAGGTGTAGTGCTGGCCTTCGCCTGGAATCGCATTCGGGTCTTTCGCGCCCGGGTCAAAGGCCCACAGCAGTTTGCCGCTGTTAACGTCAAAGCCGCGGATAACGCCAGATGGCTCACGGGTGGAGAAGTTATCGGTGACCGCACCGGCAATCACGATAACTTTATCGGTGATAATCGGTGGTGAAGTAGGTTCGTACATACCCGGAGTGGTGACCGGCATGTCGGTTTGCAGGTTGAGAATGCCTTTGTTGGCAAAGCTTTCACACAGCTTACCGGTGTCGGCGTTGAGGGCAAAGATACGGCCATCGTTCACCGGCAGGATGATACGGCGCGGACAGTCGGCAACCACGTCAGGGGACGCGTTCGCAGTGGTCGCTTCATGGTAAGACACGCCACGGCAGGTCACGTGCTGGAAGCTTGGGTCGGTGCCGAGCTGCGGGTCAAAGTGCCATTTCTCTTTACCGGTTGCCGCGTCCAGGGCAAACACGCGCTGGTGGGCGGTGCAGAGGTAGAGCATATTGCCAATCTTGATAGGGGTGACTTCGTTAGTGATTTCACCCGGATCGTTTGGCTGCTTCAGGTCGCCGGTACGGAACACCCAGGCTTCCTTCAGATTATGCACGTTATCGGCGTTAATCTGCTTCAGCGGCGAGAAGCGCTGACCTTCCTGGTTGCGGCCATAGGCCGGCCAGTCTTGATCGGCAACCTGAGAGATTGGCTCTGCTGGCGTCGCATCTGCGCTCAGCGTGCCGTTCACTTCCTGCGGGTCATGGAAACCAGCCCAGGTCAGGATACCGGCGCTGATAACCAGCGCGACGACCAGCGCCGCGACGGCTCCGCTCGACGGTACCACCAGACGGCGCCAGACGAATGGCAAAATCAGCCAGACGCCGAAGATAACCAGTACGTCGCTACGCGGCGTAAGCGCCCAGAAGTCGAAGCCGACTTCCCACACGCCCCACACCATGGTTGCCAGCAGCAGTACGGCGTAAAGCCACAGCGCTGAACGCTTAGCGCGCCAAAGCTGTGCGGTAATGCCCAGCATCACCAGACCCGCGATAGGGTAATACCAGGAACCCCCAATCGCGACCAGCCATATGCCGCCAATCAATAGATATAAGCCGCAGAACGCCGCGAAGAGGGCCGTTAGCCTCCCGAGAAGTCCTGGACGTTGATGATTTGTTTCAGCCATAGAAGAGTGTCCATTTGTTTGTTAATTATTGCTTTCATTTCATTATAGGATTTAACAAGTGTGATCGAAATCACAAATTGAGCTTTATTATCGAATTAGCCGCATGAATCGTTTTGCTGGTATACTTTCTCGCTTGCTGATCAACCTCGTGACTCTGGGTTAACGGGTTGAGTGATTTACATTTAAAATCATGTGGTTAGTTAAATGAAACATACTGTTGAAGTGATGATCCCGGAAGCGGAGATCAAGGCGCGTATCGCTGAACTGGGTCGTCTGATTAACGAGCGTTATAAAGACAGCGGCAGCGAAATGGTGTTAGTCGGTCTGCTGCGCGGCTCGTTCATGTTCATGGCTGACCTGTGCCGTGAAGTACAGGTTCCGCACGAAGTCGATTTTATGACGGCATCCAGCTATGGCAGCGGTATGTCCACCACCCGCGACGTGAAAATCCTCAAAGATCTCGACGAAGATATTCGCGGTAAAGACGTGCTGATCGTCGAAGACATTATCGACTCCGGGAACACCCTGTCGAAAGTGCGTGAGATCCTGAGCCTGCGCGAGCCGAAGTCGCTGGCGATTTGTACGCTGCTGGATAAACCAACCCGTCGTGAAGTTGAAGTGCCGGTTGAGTTTGTCGGCTTCTCTATTCCGGACGAATTCGTCGTGGGTTACGGGATTGATTACGCTCAGCGTTACCGCCACCTGCCATACGTTGGCAAAGTGGTGCTGTTAGACGAGTAAGTTTGCAGGTAGCCCGGACGAGGCGGAACGCTGACTCCGGGACACACCCGGCTTCACTGCGTTCGGCCGGGCGACAAGGGATGATTTCCCTTATTTATGATTGATATGTTTTAACTTGAGGTTGGAAATCCCGTGGCGGTAACGCTGCTCGAGGGTTTCGCGGCTCGTGGCGGTCACATCAAGGTCGCGCAGCAGGCCGTCGTGAATACCGTACGCCCAACCGTGAATCGTCACCTTCTGCCCACGTTTCCATGCTGATTGCATAATCGTCGAATGGCCCAGGTTATACACTTGCTCCATGACGTTCAACTCGCATAGCGTATCCATGCGGCGCTCCGGCGGCATCTCGCCCAGCAATGAACTATGTTTGAACCAGATATCGCGAATGTGCAGCAGCCAGTTGTCGATTAACCCCAGCTCTGGATTTTCCACCGCCGCCTGTACGCCGCCGCAGCCGTAGTGGCCACAGATAATAATGTGTTCAACTTCCAGAACATCAACGGCATACTGCACCACGGAAAGGCAGTTAAGATCGGTGTGGATAACCAGGTTAGCGACGTTACGGTGGACGAACAGTTCGCCAGGCTCAAGCCCGGTCAGGCGCTCGGCGGGGACGCGGCTGTCAGAACATCCAATCCATAAAAAACGAGGTTTTTGCGCTTGCGACAGCGTCGCAAAAAAGCCGGGATCCTCTTCTCTCAGCATCTTTGACCATAGTGCATTGTTGCTGATGAGTGTATCTATGTCGTTCATGGAAGCGGTAACCCAGTAATTTTCGTTGGGTTAATATAGGGCAACTCCTGATTTATTAAAACCAAATACTCGTCGTACTTTACATTGCAACGGCGTTGGCTTTTCTCGCTCACCCCTGTCACGTACGGACGTACGCTCCAGGGGATTCGCTGCGTCGCCGCCTTGTTGCAACGTAAATTACTTAGAGTAAATATCAAGTATCAGAATGTAAGGTAAGCGAAAATCTATGACCATTGCACTGGAATTAGAGCAACTGACAAAGACCTATCCTGGCGGCGTACAGGCGCTGCGAGGGATCGATCTTAAAGTCGAAGCCGGTGATTTCTACGCGCTTCTGGGGCCGAACGGCGCGGGTAAATCCACCACCATCGGGATTATCAGCTCGCTGGTGAACAAAACCTCGGGACGCGTGAGCGTATTTGGTTATGACCTGCAAAAAGATGTGGTCAACGCCAAACGTCAGCTTGGGCTGGTACCGCAGGAGTTCAACTTCAACCCGTTTGAAACCGTGCAGCAAATCGTGGTGAACCAGGCGGGTTATTACGGCGTTGAGCATAAAGAAGCGGTCATCCGCAGCGAAAAATACCTGAAGCAGCTCGATCTGTGGGAAAAACGCAACGAACGTGCGCGGATGCTCTCCGGCGGGATGAAGCGTCGTCTGATGATTGCGCGTGCGCTGATGCATGAACCAAAGCTGTTGATTCTCGACGAACCTACCGCGGGCGTTGATATTGAACTACGTCGCTCCATGTGGGGATTCCTCAAGGATCTCAACGACAAAGGCACCACCATCATTCTGACCACCCACTATCTGGAAGAGGCAGAAATGCTGTGCCGCAATATCGGCATCATCCAGCGCGGTGAACTGGTAGAGAACACCTCGATGAAGGAGCTGCTATCCAAGCTGAAGTCAGAAACCTTTATTCTCGATCTGGCGCCGAAAAGCCCGCTGCCGAAGCTCGAAGGTTACAAGCACACGCTGGTGGATACCTCGACGCTGGAAGTTGAAGTGCTGCGTGAGCAGGGGATTAACAGCGTCTTTGCGCAGCTGAGCGCGCAGGGCATCCAGGTACTGAGTATGCGTAACAAAGCGAACCGCCTTGAAGAGCTGTTTGTCTCGCTGGTTCATGAAAAACAAGGAGATCGCGCATGATGCAGCTTTACTGGGTTGCGCTGAAAAGCATCTGGGCGAAAGAGATCCACCGCTTTATGCGTATCTGGATCCAGACGCTGGTACCACCCGTCATCACCATGACGCTGTACTTTATTATTTTCGGCAACCTGATCGGTTCCCGTATCGGTGAAATGCACGGCTTTACCTACATGCAGTTTATCGTGCCGGGTCTGATTATGATGGCGGTGATTACCAACGCCTATGCCAACGTGGCCTCGTCATTCTTCAGCGCGAAGTTCCAGCGCAACATTGAAGAGCTGCTGGTGGCACCGGTGCCAACGCACGTTATCATCGCCGGGTTTGTCGGCGGCGGCGTGGCACGTGGCCTATGCGTGGGGATTCTGGTCACGGCTATTTCGCTGTTCTTCGTGCCGTTCCAGGTTCACTCGTGGGTGTTTGTGGCGCTGACGCTGATCCTGACCGCTGTGCTGTTCTCGCTTGCTGGCCTGCTTAACGCGGTCTTCGCCAAAACCTTCGATGACATCAGCCTGATCCCAACCTTCGTGCTGACGCCGCTGACCTACCTCGGCGGGGTGTTCTATTCGCTGACGCTGCTGCCACCGTTCTGGCAGGGACTGTCGCACCTGAACCCGATCGTCTACATGATTAGCGGCTTCCGCTACGGCTTCCTCGGCATTAACGATGTCCCACTGGTGACGACATTTGGCGTGCTGGTGGTGTTCATCGCCGCGTTTTATCTGCTGTGCTGGTATCTCATCCAGCGTGGGCGCGGCCTGCGCAGCTAGCAGTGCTGTATTTCCCGGCAGGTAAACGCTGCCGGGAACCATTCTTTGACAGTCATCACCCCGCTTAATTGATTACTTAGCTAAACTGCTTGCCTGCTAAGGAGGCAAGTTATGTTAGGTTGGGTCATTTCCTGCCACGACGACAAAGCACAGGAACTGCTGGATCGTCTGGAAAAAAAATATGGGCCGCTGCCGCAGTGTCGGGCCGTCAATTACTGGCGAGGGCTGAGTTCAAATATGCTCAGCCGCATGATGTGCGATGCGCTACATCAGACTGATTCTGGGGACGGGGTTATTTTTCTCACCGATAACGCGGGCGCTGCCCCGTATCGCGTGGCCGCGCTAATGAGTCATAAGCACAGCGGCTGCGAAGTGATCGCGGGTATCCACTATTCATTAATTGAACAAATGATTCCTCTGCGGGATTCCCTCAGCAGCAGCGCCTTTCGCGAGCGCATTGTGACGCTAGGGTCGCCCGGAGTGACCAGCCTGTGGCATCAGCAGCAGAAAAATCCGCCCTTTGTTCTGCTTCACGACCTGTATGAGTCTTAAACATTGGTATTGATGTAGCTTTTGTTACAATAGTAGAGTCGTTTCCCGCTTCGGTTATTGCTCATGGCTATACGTACGGTTGTTTTCTTCCTGCTTTTCCTCACCGGCAGCGTGGCCGCCGCGTTGCCCACACGTTATATGCAGACAACTGAGGATGCCGCTATATGGGCGCGTGTCGGCAATAAAACGATGACCGTGGGCAACCTGCGTGCCGGGCAAATCATCGCCATTGAGCCCGATGTTGAAGACTACTACACCTTTAGCTTTGGTTTCGGTAAGGGCTTTATCGATAAAGGCCACCTTGAGCCAGTGCAGGGTAAACAGCGCGTTGAGGATGGGCTGGGGGATTTAAACAAGCCGCTGAGCAATCAGAATCTGGTGACCTGGAAAGACACGCCGGTCTACAACGCGCCGGATATCGGTAGCGCACCACTCGGTACGTTGGCGGAGAACCTGCGCTATCCGGTTATCAACAAGCTGAAAGACCGGCTCAATCAGACCTGGTATCAGATTCGCATCGGGGAACGTCTGGCCTATATCAGCGCGCTGGACGCCCAGCCGGATAACGGCATTCCGGTCATTACCTACCACCATATTTTGCGCGATGAAGAGAACACCCGTTTTCGTCATACCTCCACCACTACCTCGGTACGTGCCTTTAGTAACCAGATGACCTGGCTGCGCGATATGGGCTATACCACGCTGACCATGTATCAGCTTGAGGACTATGTTCATAATCGCGCCAATCTTCCTGCGCGCGCGGTGGTGATAACCTTTGACGATGGGCTAAAGTCGGTCAGCCGCTACGCCTACCCGATACTCAAGCAGTACGGTTTTAAAGCCACGGCGTTTATCATCACCTCGCGCATTAAGCGCCATCCACAGAAGTGGGCGCCGAAGTCGCTGCAGTTTATGAGCGTTTCCGAGCTGGAAGAGATTAAAGATGTTTTTGATTTCCAGTCACATACCCACTTCCTGCACCGGGTAGATGCTCACCGTCGGCCAATTCTGCTGAGCCGGAGCTATCACAATATCCTGTTTGATTTTGAGCGCTCGCGACGGGCGCTGGCGCAGTTTAATCCGCACGTACTTTATCTCTCGTACCCGTTCGGTGGCTATAACGCGACGGGGGTGCAGGCGGCGAGCGATGCCGGTTTTCATCTGGCGGTGACGACGGTAAAAGGGAAGGTGAAGCCGGGGGATAATCCGATGCTGCTGAAGCGTCTGTATATTATGCGGACGGATTCGCTGGAGACGATGTCGCGGCTGATAGTCAATCAACCGCAGGGGTAAGGTTAGTAGTAGGACATCAACACGGTGGCGGCGGCTTTGAACTCTCCGGCTTTCATCGGATTACCGTCTTTGACTAATTGAGCGTTAAAACTGAATACGTTGGCCGTGGTGTTTGAACCGGTATTGAAGTCGTAGCGTGTTTCGAGGGATGAGTTCGGGATGAGTTGACTGTAGCTCCACCCGCTCAGCAGTTTGACGCCTACGCCGGAGGCGGCATTGCTGGTGAGCGTATTCCCCAGCAGGTCGTTACTGCTTCCCGTTGTTTTATTCGAGGTGATTTTCACATCAGTGCCAAACAGGTTATTGCAGCCTTTAAGTTGTACGTACACATCCTGGCTACGCGTTGATTGATTAAAATCGGCAAACATATAGTCACCGAGATCGATATTGGTTGAGCCATCACTCAGCGCTGCGGCCTGGCAGGTGGTGGTAATAATGGGGATTTGAAAGCTGCTTGGCGTAACGTTGAATGTCCAGGGCTTGTTATTGCTATCGGTTCTGTCGCCAATTGCCATTTGCCCCAGTGAAAAGCTGGTTTTGGGTGTTAATGTGGTGATACCGGTGGTATTTCCGCTAAAGTCATAGTTATATTGATAAATATGAATGAGTGCCTTCCAGGTTTTATTTTTCCAGCGTTCGTCATTGTGATCGGCTTCCACCACGACCCAACCATCGTCGCTGGACGAGTTTGAACTTTTGAAGAAACCGCCACCGGCATCGGAATAAATTTTGACGGTAAAGTAGATACCGGGAATATTGGTATAATACCAGGCTGCGCCATCATCATATGCGCTCGCCGCGCGGACATAAGAACCATCGAGCTTTTCTTTTAATACCTCGCCACTCTGACCTAAGCTACAGGTAGATTGCAGTGAGGGGCTCAGCGTTAAATCTACCGTGGCGAGCAATATCTCATCACTCGAATTCATGGGGCCTCCGGACTGGCTCCAGCGAATATTATTTGAGGATATGCCATTGACCAGCGTTGTCGTACCACCGCTGCCGTTATCAAAGCGACACTCAATCGCGGCGTGCGCTGAGCCAGTTGCTATTAACAGCACGGCGAGCAGAAAATAAAGACGCCTTGCCGGTTTTCGTCGTGTGATAAACATAGGAAACCTTCCTTCATCCTGAATTAGTTATAAATGGTGCTGACCAGTACGTTGCTGGTAATTTTTCCTGCGCTAACCGGGCCGGTATTTTGTGGCCGGGCATAGAACTCATACTCGGTGGCCCAGGCATTGTTTTGTATATCAATGGTGACGCTAGAGGTACCATCGCTGTTGAGTACATTGGCGTGGTGCGCCGTTGAGAAAATAACAATCCCGACGTTATCCGCGCCGCTTTCTGTCGCCGGCGTTTCGTTGATAAACACCTGCTTGCTGCCCGTTGGCCACCGCCCGCTTTGCGGCTGGAAGCTAAAACTCAGCGTATTCACCGTCATATTATCTTCCGGGCAGCTTTCTACGTTTATTGTAAAGGCGGTACCCGCGACGGCATCGGTGGGGGCAAGACGTGAGCTGCCGTCAGCGTTATAAAACCACCCCTTTCCGACGGTAGGGAGATGTACCTGACCGCCGTCAGACACGGATATCTGGCAGGTGTTTTCAACTATATTGGCGCTGAGGGTCATCTCCAGGTTGGCGTCGCCCGCCTGACAGGTGCTTACGGCTGCCAGGTACGTTAATAGGCTGAAGATGGAGCGTATTTTTTTACTCAGCGTGAATAACACGATTTTCTCCCAACCTTATCTGCTACTGATACGTTACCAGGAAGGTGACCGGGGCGCTGACGTTGCCAGCCGTGACGTCGCTGATAGTTCGTGTCTTGGCAATCACGATGCGGGCATTCATCTTAACATCGACATCGGTATCGCTAATGGTGATGTTCTGTGCGGGTTTGGTATTGCAGCTTAATAGCGTTCCTGCGCCTGCCTCTCCCTTCCAGATTTCAAAGCCGGTGGCGTTGCCCGCGGAGAATGAATCGCCGTCAGAATCCGGGCCAGAACAGCCGCCGCCGCTGCCGGAAGTGGCCTGAATGCTGGCGGATTTAACACCCATACAGTCGCTGAAGGCAATTTTGAAGGATTCGCTGCGGCTTTGTGCCACCAGATCGGATTTAAATACGTCACCAAAAGCGAGCGTGCTGATGGCTTGCCCGCCCGCGCTCTGGATTTGTGCTGTGCAGGTGCCGGCTTCAATGGTTGAGGTAAACGTTGCCTGGACGCTAGTCGTGCCGGTGATGTCGGCGAGGGTTACCGGAGAAAAACTCGCGGTGGCCAGGGTGATAGCAATCAAAGATATCAGGGTACGCATTTTCATTTTTTGGGCTCCTTGCCGTTACTCATACTCGAAATTAAACGTTGCGGTGGCGCTGAAAATACCGGTTGTTCCTTTACCGGTTGCCGTTTCCATGAGCCGAGCAACTAATGGCACTTCCTTGGCGCTGATTTCGCTTGATGTCCAAAGCAGGCTTTTGGCATCGTCGGTGGCGTTGATTTCAAAAGGTTGATCGGGCGTGATGGCCCGGGCAATGCTGACGCCAACGTTGCTGGCCGCGTTATTGGTCGCCGAATTGCTAATCGCCGTCTGAATGCTGGAAGCGGTACCGGTGATGGTGGTTTTCAGTTTGGTTAAGCTTGACGGGCAATCGACGATTTTGAGCTTAAACGCGGTAGTCGCGGAGCTGTCGGCGTTGACGATTTTATCCAGTTGGGTAATCCCGCCGCTGCCGATGGGAATAATATTGTTTGTGCCGTCGCCGGTGCCGCCTTCAAGGGTCATATCGCAAGTTGTCTCACGAAGCGTCGCGGTAAAGGTCAGGTCGAGGTTGATCGTGCCGCTAGCCATAGACGACGAGCTTACGCACAGCGTCAGCAAGATGATAATACGTAAAAAGAACCATGGTGATTGCATAAAACACTCCTTGTGAAATTAATCCATCTGGCAGGTTTGGTTATTCAGCATGATGCTCAACCCCACCTTTTGCGCAGACTCCGTAATGCGATATGTCACTGTACAGCTGCTGTTGGCGGTATTTCCCCATATGACGCGTAGCGTGCCATTGTCCTGCACGCCGCGGACATAAGCCTGCCCCGCCTGGCCGACGGCGCCGATGGAAAGCCCTTTTTCATTGAGCACATCTGCGCCAAGCGGGATAAAACCGTTGTCTGAACGGTGCAGATCGAGCAGCAACGAGCGGCCCTGATCGGTTTCAAAATCGACTCGAATGACGGCGCCGCTGCGTGGTACGGCGATGGTGCTGGTGTTTTTAATCTCTACGTCGGATTCCAGGCTGGAGATATCAAGACCAATTGTGTTTTCCCGATAAGCAGACAAATACGGCATGATGGCGTAACCAGAGCCGTCGATAACGCCATCGCCGGTTGTTAAGCGTGAGCCCTTTGCCCCGGGAGCGTTGACCAGCGCCAGCGTATCGGTATCGCCGATGCTGCCTGGAGCAAGCGTCATCCCTCCGGAGTGCAGCAGCATACCGCCGCTGTAGCTCAAGGATGTCTGGCGGTTACTTCCGTCTGCTGCGGAGGCGGAGAGGCTTAATGGACCATAGGCGCTGTTGTAGCTACCGTATCCGCCGATTTGTTTGGTATCGCTGCCATCAGCATGAGTAGCGCTGGCATTGATGCTGTAGCTAAATCGGTAATCTTCGGTATTACCGTTAGCGCTGGTATTCAGCGTAGAATTATTTTTGAGGTCTGAACTCAGGCTGGTGTTGATACTGGAGAATCCGGCCGTGGATTTTTCGTGACCAAACAGCGTTTCAAGTGGAATGCTCAGGTTGATATATAGCCGGTCGTCTTTTTCGCCATATTCGTTGTAGCTGCGCTGTAATGAGATACTGTAGCTGCCCAGGCTGAACGAGTTGTTATAACCCACAGAGTATTGAGATGTGGTGCTACTGTTATTCCAGTAGTTTTGCCAGCTTCCTGTCAGATAAAGTGAGCCATAGTCCTTTTTTTCCGCCGCCAGCGGTTGGCTCACATTCATCTGAATTTGATTTTTCATCCGTTGATAGCTGTTATAGGTGCTGTTGCTATCGTTGCCCGTGCTGCTTTGGATTTCATCGGCGAGCGTGGCAGCATCGCTTAGCGTCAGATAGTTTGCCGTTGAAAAACGGTAGGCGGCGACGTTGAAAGAGGTGTGTGTCGGCTCAATCAGCTTGCTCTAGGAGAGGCGATAGCTTTGGCCGCTTAGCGCGCCCAGGCCGCTAATGTCAGCGTCGGAATAGGTGGCATCCAATGAGAATGCACCCAGCCGCGTATTGACTGCCAACCCCAACAAGCCGGAAAAATAATGGTTATCGGCATACTGCGCGCCAGCGTATCCCGTGACAAGATCCGTTAAGCCGTAAAAACCGGAGAGATAGCCCACTTTGGGGCGCGTCTTCAAATTGCTATCATTCAGCTCCCCTATGCCGATATCCCAGCGGGCATTGCCGGGGCGAATCAGCTGGCTGACGGAAGAGTAAGGTACGGAAAAGGTTCGCTGGCTACCGTCCGACTCTTCGACGGTAACCACCAGATCGCTGCCATAGCCCACGGTGCTCAAGTCGCTAATTTCGAATTCACCCGGCGGAACGGTGCTTTCATAAATTTTATTTCCGCTTTGCGTCACGGTGACTTTGGCATTGCTGGTGGCAATGCCATGAATCGTAGGCGCATACGTCGAGATCCCGCCCGGCAGCATACGGTCATCGTTATAAATACGCATTCCGCGCAGGTTGAAAGCGTTAAATACATCGCCACGCGTATAGGAATCGCCAAGCAACAACTGTGAATGTAGCTGCGTGAGGTCGCGCTGTAGATAAATGTCCTGGCTGGCGTAGTCAGCGCCGCTATCCTGATCCCAGTTGAGAGTGCCTCGTGAACGCAGGCGCCACGGCCCGATATTCAGACCATATTTCAGGCCAGCATAGGCGGTTTCAGTCGTGCTATTGGCGCTATGGCTACGCCAGGCGTTGAGATCATATGAAAGCATAGCCGCTGCGATCCCGTCATCCCAGAGCGAAGGGTCAATATAGCCATTCGGGTGTCTGTCGATATAAATCTGCGGCGAATTGAGGTTGAGATCCTGGGTACTGGCGTCGAAATCCCAACTCATGCCGGGGAAGGCGCTGGTGATATCAATGCAGGTATCTTCGTCGTATTTTTTTAGTTTTTCTTTAATTGCATCCGTTTTAATCCCTATCTGCATCAATATTTTTTTGGTGAAGCAGGGTGTGGCTCGCGGGGTGTTATGGTGATGCTGCCAACTTACTGATTTAGTGTATGATGGTGTTTTTGAGGTGCTCCAGTGGCTTCTGTTTCTATCAGCTGTCCCTCCTGTTCAGCTACTGACGGGGTGGTGCGTAACGGC
>NZ_CABTJS010000066.1:0-11020 GCF_902485085.1 uncultured Kluyvera sp. | reverse complement strand
CTGATTACTCTTGCCAAGACTGATAGCGTTGCTAATCGTCGTCTGGCATTCGCCCGTACTCGTGATAACGAGATCGTGGCAAAACTGTTTAACGAACTGGGCCCGCGTTTCGCGAGCCGCACCGGTGGTTACACTCGCATTCTGAAGTGTGGCTTCCGTGCAGGCGACAACGCGCCGATGGCTTACATCGAGCTGGTTGATCGTTCAGAATCGAAAGCAGAAGCAGCTGCAGAGTAATCTGTAGTAAAGTAAAAAAACCCGCCTCGGCGGGTTTTTTTATATCCTCGCTACCCCCACCCTTCTACAATAGTCGTATCTTTTCTGTTCATTTCTCCGGAGTAGTTGTATGTGGTTACTGGATCAATGGGCCGAACGTCATATTGCCGACGCACAGCGCAAAGGTGAGTTTGATAATTTGCCTGGCCAGGGTGAACCACTGGCGCTTGACGATGACTCAGCCGTACCCGAAGCGTTACGATCTGGCTACCGATTGCTGAAGAATGCAGGGTGTTTGCCTCCGGAACTTGAGCAGCGTAAGCAGGCCGTTGAATTGGCCGATTTGCTGAAAGGTATTCGTCGGGAAGATGAGCGCTACCAGGAACTGAGCCGTCGGCTGGCGCTGATGGAGCTGAAGTTGCAGCAGGCAGGATTAAGCACCGATTTTTTGCGCGGTGACTATGCCGATAAGCTGATGAGCAAAATTAACGAGGAGTAGCTATGTACCGGATTGGTGAGCTGTCAAAACTCGCTGGCGTCACGCCGGACACCGTGCGCTATTATGAAAAACAGCAGATGATGAGCCATGATATTCGCACTGAAGGCGGCTTCCGTCTTTATACCGCGGACGATCTCCAGCGTCTGAAGTTTATCCGCTATGCCCGACAGCTGGGGTTCACCCTTGAGTCGATCCGCGAGCTACTCTCGATCCGCGTGGATCCCGCGCATCATACCTGCCAGGAATCGAAAGGGATCGTTCAGGCTCGCTTGAGTGAAGTGGAGTCACGCATTGAAGAGTTACAGGCGATGCAGCGTGCACTGAAGCAGCTGAATGATGCCTGCTGTGGGACTGCGCATAGCAGCCAGCACTGTTCTATCCTTGGCATTCTTGAAGAGGGTGCGGGCGCATCGTAAAATGCGAGTTGAGTGTTCGCATAATTGGGTCTACACTCGCCGCGTAATAAACACACAATCAGGAGATGTTATGAGCCGCTATCAGCATACTAAGGGTCAGATTAAAGACAATGCCATTGAAGCCCTATTACATGATCCGCTGTTTCGTCAGCGCGTAGAAAAAAATAAGAAAGGGAAAGGTAGCTATCTGCGGAAAGAAAAACACGGTAAGGGGTATGAACGGGAGGCCAGTGGCAAACAAGCGATGCGCTTTTTTACCACTGGCTTTCTGCTTTCTGCGGTCTGATTAAGAACGGTTGTTCTGTTCTTTCAGCAGGTCGCGAATTTCAGACAGCAGCACTTCTTCTTTGCTTGGTGCCGGAGCGGCAGCTGGCTCCTCCTTCTTACGGTTAAGCTTGTTGATAAGCTTAATGGCCATAAAGATGGCGAAAGCAACAATCACAAAATCAAAAATGTTCTGAATGAATACGCCGTAGTGCATGACCACTGCTGGTACATCGCCCTGCGCGTCGCGTAGTGTTACTGCGAACTGTTTAAAATCAATCCCGCCAATTAATAGCCCGAGTGGTGGCATGATGATGTCCGCAACTAAAGACGATACAATCTTGCCAAACGCTGCACCAATAATGACACCCACTGCCAAATCGACAACATTTCCTCGCATCGCGAATTCGCGAAACTCTTTAATAATGCTCATTTTATTCTCCCTTGTGCTAGCTGACGTTTATAAGTTTAACAAATGTTTATTTAATTTCCATTGGGGATAATAAATATGCTGGCATTAATTAACCCTTAAATAATAGAAGGTTAATAAAAAAGGCGCTCTGTTGAGCGCCTTTGCGAAATTAGAGGAAGAAGGGACTTGGCTGGAACAGGCGTTCCACATCCGAAATATATTTTTTATCGGTCAGGAACATTATCACGTGATCCCCTTGCTCAATGCGTAAATTGTCATTGGCAATCATCACGTCATTTCCACGAACGACAGCACCGATAATTGTGCCTGGTGGCAGCTTAATTTCATCAATAACACGGCCAACCACGCGTGACGTGCTTTCATCACCGTGCGCAACGGCTTCAATGGCTTCGGCAACGCCGCGGCGCAGAGATGACACGCCGACGATATCGGCTTTACGCACGTGGCTCAGCAGGGCTGAGATCGTGGCCTGCTGCGGGGAGATCGCAATATCGATAACGCTGCCCTGCACCAGATCAACGTAGGCTTTACGCTGGATCAGCACCATCACTTTCTTGGCGCCCATTCGCTTGGCCAGCATTGCCGACATGATATTTGCTTCATCATCGTTGGTAACGGCAATAAACAGATCCACTTGATCAATATGCTCTTCCGCCAGCAGCTCTTGATCCGACGCATCGCCAAAGAAAACGATCGTATTCTGTAGTTTCTCAGCAAGCTCTGCCGCACGTTGTTGATTACGTTCAATCAACTTCACGCTGTAATCTTTTTCCAACTGGCGAGCCAGACCTGCACCGATGTTCCCGCCGCCGACCAGCATAATGCGCTTGTACGGTTTCTCCAGACGCTGAAGCTCGCTCATTACCGCCCGAATATGCTGTGATGCGGCAATAAAGAAGACCTCATCCCCAGCTTCCACGATCGTTGAGCCCTGCGGGCGAATTGGACGATCGTGACGGAAAATGGCCGCAACGCGAGTATCGATATGCGGCATATGTTCGCGCATGGTTGAGAGAGCATTACCAACTAACGGCCCACCGTAATAGGCCTTAACCACCGCCAGACTCACTTTACCTTCGGCAAAGTTGACGACCTGCAGCGCCCCCGGATATTCAATCAGGCGGTAAATATTGTCGATAACCAACTGCTCTGGCGCAATCAGGTGATCGATAGGCACGGCATCGCTGTGGAACAGTTTTTCTGCATCGCGCACGTAGTCCGGAGAACGGATACGTGCGATACGGTTCGGTGTGTTGAACAGCGAGTAGGCGACCTGACAGGCAACCATATTGGTTTCATCTGAACTGGTCACCGCGACGAGCATATCGGCATCATCGGCGCCCGCTTCGCGCAGTACCCGGGGATGAGAGGCGTGACCCTGCACAACGCGCAGGTCGAACTTGTCCTGCAGGCTGCGCAGACGCTCGCCGTTAGTATCGACAATCGTGATGTCGTTATTTTCGCCGACCAGGTTTTCCGCCAGCGTACCGCCAACTTGCCCGGCACCCAGAATGATAATTTTCATCAGTTGCGACCCGTTATCTCATCACTTCTTGATTAGCTTAGCGTAGAAGAAACCATCGCCTTCTTCTGCGCCCGGTAAATTCTGTTGGCCTGGCTGTTCAGCGGTTCCCGTATCGCTGAGCACGGCATCCGGCGTACGCGCCAGGAACGCAGCAATCTGCTGCTGGTTCTCTTCCGGTAAAATAGAGCAGGTCGCATAAACCAGCGTCCCGCCCGGCTTCAGACGAGCCCAGGTGGCGTTGAGAATTTCAGCCTGCAGCTGAGCCAGCTCAGGGATATCGCGATCGCGGCGCAGCCACTTGATGTCCGGGTGGCGACGGATTACCCCGGTGGCGGAGCATGGTGCATCCAGCAGAATGCGATCGAACAGCTGCTCTTCGCACCATTGCTCTGGATAGCGGCCATCACCCTGCTTAACGGTGGCTTTCATGCCAAGGCGTTTGAGGTTGTCGTAAACGCGTGACAGACGCTTTTCATCAACATCAACAGCCAGCACGTCAGCCTGTGGTGCGACTTCCAGAATATGGGTGGTCTTGCCTCCAGGCGCGCAGCACAGGTCGAGGATCTGTTCACCGTTCTCCGGCTGTAGATAGCGCATGCAACCCTGAGCGGATGCATCCTGTACGGTAACCCAGCCCTGCTCGAAGCCTGGCAAAGCTAACACCGACGCAGGCGTTTCCAGCCGCACGGCATCCGGATAGTCCGGGTGCGGGAAACCGGTCATGCCGGCTTCGGTTAATAATGCTAACCAGGCATCACGAGAATGGTGGTTACGGTTAACGCGCAGCCACATCGGCGGGCGTTGGTTATTGGCCTCAAGAATGGCTTCCCACTGCTGTGGATAGGCATTCTTGATGCGCTTGACCAGCCAGGAAGGATGCAGGAATCGTAAGTCGCTTTGCGAAAACTCAGAAAGCAGCTCTTCCTGACGACGTTGAAACTGGCGTAATACCCCGTTGATCAGCCCTTTAAGCTGTGGACGTTTGATAACCACGGCGCCTTCAACGGTTTCGGCCAGCGCGGCGTGCGGTGGAATACGGGTATGCAACAACTGATAGAAGCCGACCATAATCAGGTAGTGAACGGTGCGCTGTTTGCCCGTCATTGGACGTTCCATCAGCTGCTGAATCATCCACTCAAGCTGGGAGAGCGTACGAAGCACGCCGAAGCAAAGCTCCTGCAGCAGTGCTTTGTCTTTATCGGTGACTTTTTGCTGCAATGCAGGCAGTACGTTGCTCAACGACTGCCCCTTTTCGACGACCTGTTCTACGGCCTGAGCCGCCATGCTGCGTAAATTAAGATGTTTTTTCATAACCGTAAAAATAAAAATGCCCGGAGACTCCGGGCTTTAAAAGGTATGAACCGTCAGAGTAGACGGTTGCCGGGTACAAACCATTCCCGGCGTGAGTTCAGCAGATCCTGCGCGCTCATCGCCTTCTTACCCGCAGGCTGCAGCGAGATAAGGTTCAGAATCCCATTGCCAGTAGCGACCTGAATCCCCTGGCGCGTGGCTTCGAGGACTGTGCCTGGCTCAGCTCCCGCCGGTTTATCAATCACCGTTGCCTGCCAGATTTTTACCGGCTGCTCATCAATGACGATGTAGCTCATTGGCCACGGGTTGAAGGCGCGGATGCAGCGCTCGAGCTGTGCTGCGCTGAGCGTCCAGTCAACAAGCGCTTCTTCTTTGCTGAGCTTCTCGGCATAGCTGACCAGCGCTTCATCCTGCACTTCAGGCTTCGCGGTACCCGTTGCTAGCAGATGTAGCGTATGGAGTAGCCCCTGAGGTCCCAGCTCTGCCAGTTTGTTGTAAAGACTCGCGCTGGTATCTTCAGCGGTAATCGGGCAGGAGAGCTTATGCAGCATATCACCCGTATCCAGGCCAACATCCATCTGCATAATGGTCACACCGGTTTCCGTATCGCCAGCCCACAGCGAACGCTGAATAGGCGCTGCGCCGCGCCAGCGTGGGAGCAGAGAACCGTGGACGTTGATGCAGCCAAGGCGTGGCATAGCCAGCACGGCTTTTGGCAGGATAAGCCCATAGGCGACCACGACCATCACGTCAGCCTGTAGGTCTGATACCAGCTTCTGGTTTTCTTCTGGGCGCAGCGAGACCGGCTGGAATACCGGAATGCCTTTCTCTTCGGCCAGTACTTTGACCGGGCTTGGCATCAGCTTCTTGCCGCGACCGGCAGGGCGATCGGGCTGGGTAAATACGCCAACGACCTGGTGCTCAGACGACAACAGCGCGTCAAGATGACGCGCTGCAAAGTCAGGGGTACCCGCAAAAATAATACGTAGTGAATCTGACACGTTAATCCTTATCCTTAGGCACGCGCGTTCAGGCGATCCAGTTTCTCAACTTTCTGACGAATACGTTGCTGTTTTAACGGAGAAAGATAATCGATAAACAGTTTACCGACCAGGTGGTCCATCTCGTGCTGAATACAGATAGCCAGCAGGCCGTCAGCCTCGAGCTCAAACGGGTTGCCATTGCGGTCGAGAGCGCGAATTTTCACGCGTTCGGCACGTGGCACTAGTGCCCGCTGTTCAGGGATAGACAGGCAGCCCTCTTCAATCCCGGTATCGCCGTCTTTTTCCAACAGCTCAGGGTTGATCAGCACCAGTTGTTCGTCACGATTTTCAGAAACATCGATAACGATAATGCGTTGATGGATATCGACCTGCGTTGCCGCGAGACCAATACCTTCCTCGGCGTACATTGTCTCGAACATATCGTCGACAATTCGCTGAATTTCTTCATTCACTTCTTTTACCGGCGCAGCGACTTTGCGAAGACGCTCGTCCGGGATATGTAACACTTGCAAAACTGCCATAAATATCCAGAGTTCTGTTCAGGAGTAGGAAAGATTATTACCTCTATTCTAGACAAAACCCCCTCTAATTGACAGCATCACTGACCAATCGCAAGGATTGCTGGTGCCGTATGTGGCAAGGAGGAAAGGATGTCCCCAGAAGAGATAGCCTTCCGGCTGGTGAAGGTAAATGATTTATACGGCGATGAGATGCTGCAGGTCATGTGCGCACTTCGCCAGGCACGAGAAATTACCCGGCAGACGCTTCATTTAGCAGGTTTAAATGTCAAACAGACTGAACGTTTTTTCTCGTTAACTTCTGCGGATATGGCGTTAGCCCTGGCGTGGCTCGCAACGCCGGGTAATCATTTGCTGTTTGCGGACTCACCCTATTATCCTGCTCCGCTTCGCGCTATCCGTGATTATCCTGCGGTACTGTGCGTGCGAGGGAGTCTGGCGTTGCTAAGTACACCCCAACTTGCCGTCGTCGGCAGCCGTCAGCATTCCCACTATGGCGAACGATGGGGGCGTTATTTTTGTGAAGCGCTGGCGCATCTTGGGATCACTATCACAAGCGGCCTGGCATTGGGCATTGATGGTGTTGCCCATCGAAGTGCCTTACAAGCCGACGGTAAAACGATCGCGGTCCTCGGGAGCGGCCTGAACCACATTTATCCCCATCGACACAGGGCGCTTGCCGACAACATTGTTGGGCGCGGCGGCGCGCTGGTGTCAGAGTTCTCGCTGAATGCCACGCCTGCGCCTTACAACTTCCCGCGTCGTAACCGGATTATCAGCGGGCTAAGTCGCGGCGTATTCGTGGTGGAAGCGGCGTTGCGCAGTGGTTCGTTAGTCACAGCGCGATGTGCTCTGGAGCAGGGGCGAGAGGTTTACGCGCTCCCTGGGCCGCTGGGTAACTCGGGCATGGAAGGGCCGCATTGGCTTATTAAGCAGGGTGCCATGACGGTAACGGAACCTGAGGATTTTCTGGCGCTTTTTCCAGAATTAAACAGACATTTGTCCGATAAGCCAGAAATGATAAATAATTGCGCAGATAAGGAATGTGTAGCATTGCCATTTCCTGAGCTCCTGGCTAACGTAGGAGATGAGGTAACACCTGTTGACGTCGTCGCTGAACGTGCCGGCCAACCTGTGCCAGTAACCGTGGCTCAGCTACTTGAACTGGAGTTAGCAGGGTGGATCGCAGCTGTACCCGGCGGCTATGTCCGATTAAGGAGGGCAGGCCATGTTCGACGTACTAATGTATTTGTTTGAGACCTACATCCATACCGAAACAGACATGCGCGTAGATCAGGACAAACTCACTCGGGATCTCACCGATGCAGGGTTCGAACGTGAAGACATCTTCAACGCGCTGATATGGCTGGAAAAGCTCGCCGACTATCAGGAAGGCCTCGTAGAACCGATGCAGCTTGCGTCCGATCCTCTCTCCGTGCGTATTTTTACCGAGGAAGAGAGTCAACGACTGGATGCTAGCTGTAGGGGATTCCTGTTATTCCTTGAGCAGATTCAGGTGCTGAACCTCGAAACGCGGGAGATGGTTATTGAACGCGTCATGGCGTTAGATACAGCAGAGTTTGAGCTGGAAGAGCTGAAATGGGTCATTTTGATGGTTCTATTCAATCTTCCGGGCTGCGAAAACGCCTATCAACAAATGGAAGAATTACTCTTCGAGACGAATGAAGGTATGCTGCATTAATTCATTTTGTGGCATCAAGAGTTGTTATGGTCAAATCTGCACTGTTTACGGTGCCTAAACACGAGCCCTGCCCACAGTGCGGGGCCGAACTGGTCATACGGTCCGGTAAACACGGGCCGTTTCTTGGCTGTTCCCATTATCCGGAATGCGATTACGTTCGTCCCCTGAAAAGCCAGGCGGACGGACATATCGTCAAAATTCTGGAGGGGCAGTCTTGTCCTGAGTGTGGTGCCGTGCTGGTGTTGCGCCAGGGGCGCTTTGGCATGTTCATCGGATGCAGTCAGTATCCTGAATGTGACCACACTGAAGTTATTGATAAGCCAGATGAAACGGCCATCGTCTGCCCCGCGTGCCAACAAGGTCACCTGGTACAGCGCCGCTCTCGCTATGGCAAAAACTTTCATTCCTGCGATCGCTATCCGGATTGCCAGTTCGTCATTAACTTCACACCGGTAGCGGGGGAGTGCCCCGAGTGCCATTACCCGCTGCTTATCGAAAAGAAAACGGCGCAGGGCGTAAAACGCTTTTGTGCCAGTAAACAATGTGGAAAGCCGGTACCGGCGAAACAAATCAGTGAATAAAAACCTGCCATCAGAGGCCGTACAGCGTGCGGTTGTTGCTCTGAATAATAAAGAAGTCATCGCTTATCCAACCGAAGCCGTGTTTGGCGTCGGCTGCGATCCCGATAGTGAAGAAGCCGTCATGAATCTGCTGGCGTTGAAACAGCGCCCGGTAGAGAAAGGTCTCATCCTTATTGCTGCGAGCTTCGAACAACTTAAACCTTATATTGACGACAGCATGCTGACCGATGAGCAGCGCGCCACCGTGTTTGCCCGCTGGCCAGGTCCGGTGACCTTCGTTTTCCCGGCGAAATCAACCACGCCAGGCTGGCTGACCGGTCGCTTTAGCTCGTTGGCCGTTCGCGTCACGGATCACCCGGTGGTGATTGCGCTCTGCGAGGCTTACGGTAAACCGTTGGTTTCTACCAGCGCCAATCTGACGGGGCTGCCACCGTGCCGGACAACTGCAGAAGTGCTTGCGCAGTTTGGCAATGACTTCCCGGTGGTAGATGCTCCGACAGGGGGCCGCCTCAACCCATCTGAAATTCTTGATGCCCTGACGGGCGAACGTTTCCGCCAGGGGTAAACCGTGGAAAGCTATGTTGTTTTTGGTAACCCGATAGCGCACAGCAAGTCGCCATTCATTCATCAGCAGTTCGCTGAACAGCTGAGCATTACTCACCCTTACGGGCGCATGTTGGCACCGCTGGATGGTTTCGTTGAAACCCTGGAAACTTTTTTCAAGCAGGGAGGAAAAGGGGCAAATGTCACCGTTCCTTTTAAAGAAGAAGCGTTTGCCCGCGCAGATGAATTGACGGAGCGTGCTGCGCTGGCGGGGGCGGTCAACACGCTTAAGCGTCTTGATGACGGACGAATTCTTGGGGATAACACCGACGGGATTGGTCTGCTGAGCGACCTTGAACGACTGGGGCTGATTAAACCAGGTTTTCGCGTGCTACTTATTGGTGCTGGTGGTGCGGCCCGTGGCGTACTGCTGCCGCTGCTCTCTTTAGACTGTAACGTGACGATTACCAACCGTACGCATGCCCGAGCTCAGACACTAGCTGAGCTATTCCGACATACTGGTAGCGTGAGCGCGCAGGCGATGTCTGAACTTTCCGGGCATGAGTTTGACCTTATTATTAATGCCACCTCCAGCGGTATTGCAGGGGAGACGCCACCCATCCCCGCTTCACTGATTAATAGTCATGTTTGCTGTTATGACATGTTCTATCAGAAAGGAGATACAGCCTTTCTGGCATGGTGTGTTCAGCACGGCGCAAAACGCTATGCCGATGGGCTAGGTATGCTGGTGGGGCAAGCGGCGCATGCCGTTTTACTGTGGCACGGTATTCTGCCAAACGTTGAACCGGTCATTGCTTCTCTTAAACGAGAGTTGGGCGTATGAATCAGGCTATTCAGTTTCCTGAACGGGAGGAATGGCGAGAGGATCTACAGGTGGTCTGCTTCCCGGCGTTGGTAAATGGTATGCAGCTCATGTGTGCGCTCAGGGCAGATGTCATGACGCGCCGCTTTGGCGGGGAGCAGCCCCAGCAGTGGTTATCGCTATTCCGTGAGAATCGCTGGGATCTGGAAGAAGAAGCCAGCGATCTTATTCGTGAGCAGCAGGAAGACAATCACGGCTGGGTGTGGTTGTCCTGATCCAGATAGTCGTTTTTCCACTTCACATAGTTATTGGCCGAATAGCGTAACCCTTCGAGTTCGGCCTCTTTCAGCGGACGGATCTGCTTAACCGGGCTTCCCAGATAAAGATAGCCACTCTCCAGGCGCTTATGCTGCGGAACCAGGCTGCCGGCACCAATCATCACATCGTCTTCTACTACTACGCCATCAAGCAATATAGAACCCATCCCCACGAGCACGCGGTTACCGATAGTGCAGCCGTGCAGCATGACCTTATGGCCGACCGTGACATCCTCGCCAACGATCAGCGGGTTTCCATCTGGGTTTTTCGCCGATTTATGCGTGACGTGAAGGACGCTGCCATCCTGGATATTGCTTCGCGCGCCAATCTGGATGTAGTTAACGTCACCACGTGCGGCTACCAGTGGCCAGATGCTGACATCATCGGCTAAACGAACGTCGCCGACGATAACGCTGGAGTCGTCGATCATCACGCGATCGCCGATGACGGGGAATAAATCTTTATAGCGGCGTAAAACGGCAGACATGTTTACCTCTTTAAAACGGTGTCATGATGAGATTTCTTCCCATTATTGACCCAATCTGTGCGTTTCTCATCTCAAAATTTAAGCAAATTGCGCACTTACAGCGCAAAAAGTGTGAAAAAGCGACACTTAGAAAAAAAAGTGAGAAAAGGGGTTGTGTGAAAAACAAAGTTCCCTATAATGCGCACCCACTGAGACGGCAAACGTGAATTACTTCACACTAACTAGCCGGTTCGGTTGAAGAGAAAAACCTGAAAATGAGGGTTGACTCTGAAAGAGGAAAGCGTAATATACGCCACCTCGCAACAGTGAGCGAAAGCCGTGTTGCACTGCTCTTTAACAATTTATCAGACAATCTGTGTGGGCACTCGAAGATACGGATT
>NZ_CABTJS010000065.1:0-8299 GCF_902485085.1 uncultured Kluyvera sp. | reverse complement strand
CTGCAAGATGACGAAAAGACATTGCGTTCGTTAGACGATCAGGAAGGCATCCTGCAGCTTCTGGAGCTACTGGCAGGCCGGGAAATGTCGCGTCGCGCGGATTTACTTCCCGAATGGCAAGCCTTTCTGCACCAGCACTCCAAATTCGCATCAGCCAGTTCAGTAAAAAGCACACTCTACTCTCGCCTGTATAACCTGATCGACCGTGAGATGGTGAACCGCGAAGGCATGAGCTATCGCATCACCGATGCCGGGCGAGCCTGGCTTGGCAAAGCGCTGCCGGCCCGAAAAAGCGATCCGCGTAAAGAGCTTTTGGACGCCGTGAAGCGCTATAACGAACAGCAAAAAGAGCTGCTGCGCGAGCAAATCAGCACCATGAATCCGTACAAGTTTGAGCATCTGGTCGGACAATTGCTGGAAGCCATGGGCTACGAACAGGTTGAAGTGACCAAAGCCTCCGGCGATAAAGGCGTGGACGTGATTGGTCAGGTACAGGTTGGCATTACCACCATCACCGAAGTAGTACAGGTAAAACGGATGCAGAACACCATCACGCGCCCGTATATCGACCAGCTACGCGGCGCATTGCCTTACCATAAAGCCATTCGCGGCACGCTGATCACTACCGGCAAGTTTGCCGCTAAGTGTGCAGAAGCAGCGCTGTTCCCCGGCGCCGCACCAATTACCTTAATCGACGGCGATCGCTTACTGGAACTGTTGATTGAAAACAACGTCGGCATTCGACGCAGCAACGCAGTCGAGCTGCTGGATGTGGATTTGCAGCTGTTCGACGAGCTGGAAATCGACTAAAGGGCGAACTTCACCGCTTTTACCGTTACAATAGTCACCTTATTTTTCCTGATTGAGTTCATCATGGCCAAAGCACCAACAAAAAAAGCCAAAGCAAAGAAAGGCTTTGAAGACACATTATGGGATACCGCGAACCAGCTTCGCGGCAGCGTTGAATCCTCCGAGTACAAACACGTGGTGTTGAGCCTCGTGTTCCTCAAGTTTATCAGCGATAAGTTTGAAGCCCGCCGTCAGAAGATGAAAGACGAAGGTCAGGGCGATTTCCTCGAAATGGAAGTCTTCTATCAGCAGGACAACATCTTCTATCTGCCGGAAGAGGCGCGCTGGTCGTTCATCAAACAGCACGCCAAGCAGGATGATATTGCCGTACGCATCGATACCGCCCTCTCGACCATTGAGAAGCGCAACCCGACGCTGAAAGGCGCGCTGCCGGACAACTACTTCAGCCGTCAAAATCTGGAAACCAAGAAGCTGGCGTCGCTGATCGATACCATCGACAACATCGAAACGCTGGCCCATGAAACCGACGTGGAAGCGCTGTCGAAAGAAGACCTTGTCGGTCGAGTGTACGAATACTTCCTCGGCAAGTTTGCCGCCACCGAAGGTAAAGGCGGTGGTGAGTTCTATACGCCAAAATGCGTGGTAACGTTGCTGACCGAAATGCTCGAACCGTTCCAGGGCAAAATTTATGACCCGTGCTGCGGCTCGGCGGGGATGTTTGTCCAGTCGGTGAAGTTCGTTGAAAGCCATCAGGGGAAAAGCCGCGATATCGCTCTGTACGGGCAGGAGCTGACGGCCACCACCTACAAGCTGGCGAAGATGAACCTCGCCATTCGCGGCCTCTCCGCCAACCTTGGCGAGCGCCCGGCGGATACCTTCTTCAGCGACCAGCACCCGGACCTGAAAGCCGACTATATTCTGGCCAACCCGCCGTTTAACCTGAAAGACTGGCGCAACGATGCCGAACTAACCAAAGACCCGCGCTTTGCTGGTTACCGCACACCGCCCACCGGTAATGCCAACTACGGCTGGATTTTGCATATGCTCTCCAAGCTGTCAGCCTGTGGTACCGCCGGTTTTGTGCTGGCGAACGGCTCGATGAGCTCCAACACCAGCGGTGAAGGCGAGATCCGCGCGCAGATGATCGAAAACGATCTGATCGACTGCATGATTGCCCTGCCCGGCCAGTTGTTCTACACCACCCAGATCCCGGTGTGCCTGTGGTTTATGACCAAGTCGAAGGCAGCCGATCCGGCCAAAGGCTACCGCAACCGTCAGGGCGAAACGCTGTTTATCGATGCGCGTAACCTCGGCACTATGATGAACCGCACCACCAAAGAGCTGACGGCGGACGATATCGCCACCATCGCCGACACCTACCATGCATGGCGCAGCACGCCGGAAGAGCTGGCCGAGCGCGTCAAGCGCGGTGACAGCAGGCTGGCACAGTACGAAGACCAGAACGGGTTCTGCAAGGTCGCGACGATTGAAGAGATCAAGGCTAACGACTATGTGCTGACGCCGGGCCGCTACGTCGGTGCCGCCGAGCAGGAAGATGACGGCGTGGCGTTTGAAACCAAAATGCGCGAGTTGTCGCAGATGTTGTTTGCGCAGATGAAGCAGGCGGAAGAACTGGATAACGCGATTCGTCGGAACCTGGAGGCGCTGGGTTATGGGGAATAGAAAATTAGGAAGTATCGTATCCTTAATTCGAGGAAATACATATAAAAGTGCTTTGCTAAATCAGGATGGTCCCTACTTACTAGGTCTGGCATCTATAGGGCCGCACGGCGGATTTCGAAAAGATAAACTAAAAACTTATGGTGGCCCAAGCGCAGAAAAGCATATTTTATATACTGGAGATATGTTCGTATCTCTTAAAGATATAACACAGCAAGCTTTATTGTTAGGCGCAGTGGCTAGAGTTCCTGATGAGATAAAAAAGGGACGATTAACACAAGATACTGTTAAATTATCATTTACAGACGAAACATATTCTAAAGAATATTTTTATTGGGCTTTAAGAACGCCTCAATATAGAGAATATTGTAAAGCACGTGCGTTAGGCACAACGAACTTATCTCTTAGTCGAGAAGATTTTTTAGATTTTGAAATACCAACTTACACTCTCAAAAGACAACAAATTGTTAATATCTTAGAGTTAATTGAAAAAAAAATTAATTTAAATGAAAATACAAACAAAAAGTTAGAACAATTATCACAGTTAATATTCAAATCCTGGTTTGTGGATTTCGACCCGGTGATTGATAACGCGCTGGATGTGGGAAACCCAATCCCGGAAGCGCTGCAATCTCGCGCCGAACTGCGTCAAAAAGTACGCAATAGTACAGATTTCAAACCACTTCCGGCGGATATTCGTGCTCTGTTCCCGGTAGCATTTGAAGAAACAGAGTTGGGTTGGGTGCCTAAAGGTTGGATACTGGAGTCTGTAGCAAAAGCCATAAATATAAATCCTAGTGTAAAATTACCTAAAAATACAGTCGCAAAGTATGTTGATATGAAATCCTTACCCACCCAAGGGTATTCAATCTCAGATGTTATTGAAAAGCCATATGCTGGCGGCGCCAAGTTCCAAAAAAATGACACATTATTCGCTAGAATTACGCCTTGTTTAGAGAATGGTAAAACGGGATTCGTTGATTTCTTAGATGAACAAGAAACCGCGTTTGGTTCTACCGAGTTTATTGTGATGCGAGGCACTACGAAAGTTCATTATTCGTATGTGGCTTGTTTAGCACGAGAAAATAATTTCAGGTTACACGCAATACAAAACATGGTCGGCTCATCTGGCCGCCAACGGGTACAGAATAGCTGCTTTGATAGCTTTTATATTGCGGTACCGACACCTTCCGTAATGAGTTTATTTGCCGGGAAGGTCAGTAGTTATTTTGATAAAATGTATTGCTGTAATATGGAAAACAAATCTCTAACCAACCTCCGCGACACCCTGCTCCCCAAACTCATCTCCGGCGAGCTGTCCCTGGAGGATCTGCCAGATTTAGTTAACCAAACCGAAGCCGCATAACGCATTTTGCCCCTGAAAAATCAGGGGCTTTCTGTTAAGGTTTTCTCTGTTACAGGAACCCTTACCAGAAACTCAGCCAGGGCCGGAGCGGGATATGCATCTCTCATTCAGTGAAGCGAAGTTAGAACAGGCAATAATTGAACTGTTACAGGATCAAGGCTATCTGCACCTGATCGGCGACAATATGCCGCGTTCCAGCCTCGATCAGGTGATTATCGAAGACGATCTTCGCCACTACCTCGCCGCACGTTATCAGGCCGACGGTATCACCGAAGAGGAGATCCAGCGGCTGATCAAACAGTTCACCACCCTGCCCGCCTCCGATCTCTATGAAAGCAACAAAACCTTCTGCGCCTGGCTGGCCAACGGTTTTCTGTTTAAACGCGACGATCGCCAGCAGAAAGATCTCTATATCGAATTGCTCGACACCCGGCACCTGCCCGCCGCGCTGCGTGAACTGTTCGATACCGAAGAGTTTCCGCTGCAACAGGCCGCGGAAACACCGGCAAGTTATCATCTTACCCAGCCGCTGAACCGGGTGAAAATCGTCAATCAGCTGACTATCACCGGCAAAGAAAACCAGCCACGCATTCCGGACGCGATTCTGTATATCAACGGCCTGCCGTTAGTGGTATTTGAATTTAAAAGCGCGGTGCGCGAGCAGGAAGCCAATATTGGCGATGCGTATAAACAGCTCTGTACCCGCTATCGCCGCGATATTCCCCAGCTGTTTGTCTATAATGCGCTGTGCATTATCAGCGACGGCGTCAATAACCGCATGGGCAACCTGTTTGCGCCGTACGAGTATTTCTACTCCTGGCGCAAAGTCACCGGCAATGAAAACCGCGAGCAGGACGGCATCCCTTCCCTGCACTCGATGATTCAGGGGCTGTTTCACCCGGTCCGCCTGCTGGATGTGATCAAAAACTTTATCTGCTTTCCGGATAAAGCCAAACATGAAGTGAAAATCTGCTGCCGCTACCCGCAGTACTATGCGGCGCGCAAGCTGTACTACAGCATCGAACGGGCGCGTAAACCTTTCGGCGACGGCAAGGGCGGCACCTACTTTGGCGCGACCGGCTGCGGCAAGAGCTACACCATGCAGTTCTTAACACGCCTGCTGATGAAAAGCGTCGAATTCGCCAGCCCGACGATCGTGCTGATCACCGACCGCACCGATCTGGACGATCAGCTCTCGGCGCAGATGTGCAATGCCAAGAACTATATTGGCGACGACACCGTGGTGCCCGTCACCAGCCGTGAGGATCTGCGGGAGAAACTGGCCGGTCGCAACAGCGGCGGCGTCTTCCTGACCACCATCCATAAATTTACCGAAGACACCGAACTGCTCTCCGGGCGCAGCAATATCATCTGTATTTCCGACGAAGCGCACCGCAGCCAGGTCAACCTCGATCAGAAAGTGATCGTCGATAAAGAGAGCGGCAAGGTGCGCAAGACCTACGGTTTCGCCAAATATCTGCACGACTCGCTGCCGCAGGCCACTTACGTTGGTTTTACCGGCACGCCTATCGACGCCACGATGGAAGTCTTTGGCCACATCGTCGACAGCTACACCATGACCGAATCCGTGCAGGATGAGATCACGGTACGCATCGTCTACGAAGGCCGCGCGGCAAAGGTCATCCTCGATGCCCGCAAGCTGGAAGAGGTGGAAAAGTATTACGCGGAGTGCGCTGACGCGGGCACCAACGAGTGGCAAATCGACGAGAGTAAAAAAGCCAGCGCCACCATGAACGCCATCCTCGGCGATGACGATCGCCTGAAGGCGCTGGCGGAAGACTTCGCGAAACACTATGAAAAACGTGTCGCTGAAGGCTCAACGGTGAAAGGCAAAGCGATGTTTGTCTGCGCCAGCCGCGAAATTGCCTGGGATTTCTATCGTCAGCTGAAAGACTTTCGTCCGGCATGGTTTGAGGTGAAACAGGCCCCGGATGGGGTTGAGCTGACCGAGCAGGAAGAGAAAGAGCTGCCGCCGTCCGAAATGGTCAAGATGGTGATGACGCGCGGCAAAGACGATGACGGCAAGCTATACGATCTGCTGGGCAGTAAAGAGTACCGCAAAGAGCTGGATAAACAGTTCAAAAACGCAAAGTCGAATTTCAAAATCGCCATCGTGGTGGACATGTGGCTGACCGGTTTTGACGTACCGGAGCTGGACACCATTTATATCGATAAGCCATTGCAAAAGCATAACCTGATCCAGACCATCTCCCGCGTGAACCGCAAGCTGGAAGGCAAAAGCAAAGGACTGGTCGTCGACTATATCGGCATTAAGCGCCAGATGAACCAGGCGCTGGCGATGTATTCCCGCATCGATGCCACTAACTTTGAAGATATCCAACAGTCAGTGATTGAGGTGAAAAATCATCTCGATCTGCTCACACAGGTATTCCACGATTTCGACAGCCGCGCCTATTTCAGCGGCAAGCCGCAGGCGCAGTTAGTCTGCCTGAACAACGCGGCAGAATTTGTGATGCGCACCCAGAAGCTGGAACGCCGCTTTATGGGGCTGGTGAAGCGTCTGAAAGCGGCGTATGACGTTTGCTGCGGCAGCGAGGCGCTGTCGCAGGCCGAGCGTGACCATATCCATTTCTATATTGCCGTGCGCTCTATCGTCTTCAAACTGACCAAAGGCGACGCGCCGGACGTCACGCAGATGAATGCCCGCGTGCGCGAGATGATCGCCGAGGCGCTGAAAGCCGACGGCGTGGAAGAGCTGTTTTTCCTGGGCGACAAGAAAGCGGAGTCGATCGATATTTTCGACGACGATTATCTGGCGCGTATTAATAAGATTAAACTGCCGGCCACCAAAATTCAGCTGCTGCAAAAGCTGCTGGAAAAAGCCATCAGCGACTTTAAACAGATCAACCAGCTTCAGGGGATCAACTTCACCCGCCGTTTCCAGTCGATTATGGATAAATATAACGAGCGCCGGGAAGATGACGTCCTCAACGGTGAAGAGTTTGATAACTTCAGCCAGGAGATGACCGATATTATCTACGATATTAAAACCGAGATGGGCACTTACGCTGAGATGGGGATTGATATCGAGGAGAAAGCCTTTTACGACATTCTAGCGCATATGCGCGATAAGTATCAGTTCACCTATGAGGACGACAAGATGCTGGCGCTGGCGAAAGAGATGAAGGCGGTGGTCGATAACACCTCGAAGTATCCGGACTGGAGCAAACGTGATGATATCAAAGCGAAGCTGAAGGTGGAGCTGATCCTGCTGCTGCATAAACACAAGTTCCCGCCGGTGGCGAATGATGATGTGTATATGGGCGTGCTGGCGCAGGCGGAGAATTTTAAGGCGAACATCACTGCATCATGATTCACTTCAGCCAATTATCAAACCATAATATGAAGATCAAATTATAATGTTAAAATATGTATAATTTATGGACTGACTAACATGCAACTAAATTTACCAAGTAATAGATTATACGAAAATCAACAACTTATTGAATTTGAGAAAATCACCGCTCTTATTGGGGAAAATGGCGCAGGTAAATCCTCAATTCTCCAATCCATTTTTGTTAACCGCTTAGCAAAATCAATACTTTCTGATAAAAAAGTTGTTTGCTTCTCCTCCGGTCAAAATGAAAAATTTTCCGAGCATTTCTCTAACTACCTAAATCAAGAGAGAAGTGCTAATAGAGGGCTAAGTTTAGACTGTTGTTATTATGATAAAACATGGTCAAAATTATTGATTTTTCTCTCAACCATTAGTAACGATACAGGATTAGTTCGATCATTTCTTGTGAGAAAAAAATATATTGAATTATCAGAAAACAATATTGATGTTTCAAGCATTCTTACTTTTTCTGTTCAAGTTAGTCGCGCCTATGTCAATAGAGTACAAAAAGCGTTACAAGATGAAGAAGATGGAGAAATTGACACACTGCGTTCGACGAGTTACCATCGTACTCTTGAAAGTTTTATAAATACAATAGTCGACCATAACTATGATTTTAGTTCCCCGATGGAATCTAAATCAATACAGTTAGATTTCAAAAAATTTAATAATCCATCGTATATTAACACTGCTGAAGATTATTTTGACCCTATAATTTCTTTTTATACACAAGCCGCGGACAACGATTACTTCATATCAAAACCATCAATGAAGTTGACCTTTAAAGATGATTTGGAATTAAGTGATCTAAGCGATGGTGAATATCAGATCTTATTTCTATATTCATTACTCGATCTATTTGATCATCCTGATACCATTTTTCTTCTTGATGAAATAGATTCACACCTTCACTATAAAAATATAGAGATCCTCTGGAAGGAATTACAGGTAATGACTCCAACTTACTGATAGTGTTTTATGTTCAGATAATGCCCGATGACCTTGTCATGCAGCTCCACCGATTTTGAGAACGACAGCGACTTCCGTCCCAGCCGTGCCAGGTG
>NZ_CABTJS010000064.1:0-2322 GCF_902485085.1 uncultured Kluyvera sp. | reverse complement strand
TGTGCGGCATATAACGCCGACTTCGATGGTGACCAGATGGCTGTTCACGTACCGCTGACGCTGGAAGCCCAGCTGGAAGCGCGTGCGCTGATGATGTCTACCAACAACATCCTGTCCCCAGCGAACGGCGAGCCAATCATCGTTCCTTCTCAGGACGTTGTATTGGGTCTGTACTACATGACCCGTGACTGTGTTAACGCCAAAGGCGAAGGCATGGTGCTGACTGGCCCTAAAGAAGCTGAGCGTATCTATCGCGCAGGTCTGGCCTCTCTGCATGCGCGCGTTAAAGTGCGTATCACCGAATACGAAAAAGATGAAAACGGCGAATTCGTTGCGCACACCAGCCTGAAAGACACGACCGTTGGCCGTGCTATTCTGTGGATGATCGTACCGAAAGGTCTGCCTTTCTCCATCGTCAACCAGGCGCTGGGCAAGAAAGCTATCTCCAAAATGCTGAACACCTGTTACCGCATTCTGGGCCTGAAGCCGACCGTAATCTTCGCTGACCAGACCATGTACACCGGCTTTGCCTATGCAGCGCGCTCAGGCGCCTCTGTTGGTATCGACGACATGGTTATCCCAGAGAAGAAATACGAAATCATCAGCGAAGCGGAAGCTGAAGTTGCTGAGATCCAGGAGCAGTTCCAGTCTGGTCTGGTAACCGCTGGCGAACGCTACAACAAAGTTATCGATATCTGGGCTGCGGCGAACGATCGTGTATCCAAAGCGATGATGGATAACCTGCAAACTGAAACCGTCATTAACCGTGAAGGTAAAGAAGAGCAGCAGGTTTCCTTCAACAGCATCTACATGATGGCCGACTCCGGTGCGCGTGGTTCTGCGGCACAGATTCGTCAGCTGGCTGGTATGCGTGGTCTGATGGCTAAGCCAGATGGCTCCATCATCGAAACGCCAATCACCGCGAACTTCCGTGAAGGTCTGAACGTACTCCAGTACTTCATCTCCACTCACGGTGCTCGTAAAGGTCTGGCGGATACCGCACTGAAAACAGCGAACTCCGGTTACCTGACTCGTCGTCTGGTTGACGTGGCACAGGACCTGGTCGTTACTGAAGACGACTGTGGCACCCTGGAAGGTATCACCATGACCCCGGTTATCGAGGGTGGTGACGTTAAAGAGCCACTGCGCGATCGCGTACTGGGTCGTGTGACTGCTGAAGACGTTCTGAAGCCGGGCACCGCGGACATTCTGGTTCCACGTAACACGCTGCTGAACGAGCAGTGGTGTGATCTGTTGGAAGAGAACTCCGTTGACTCCGTCAAAGTGCGTTCCGTTGTATCCTGTGACACCGACTTTGGTGTATGTGCGCACTGCTACGGTCGTGACCTGGCGCGTGGCCACATCATCAACAAAGGTGAGGCTATCGGCGTTATCGCTGCACAGTCCATCGGTGAACCTGGTACACAGCTGACGATGCGTACGTTCCACATCGGTGGTGCGGCATCTCGTGCGGCTGCTGAATCCAGCATCCAGGTTAAGAACAAAGGTAGCATCAAGCTCAGCAACGCGAAGTCGGTTGTGAACTCCAGCGGTAAACTGGTTATCACTTCCCGTAACACCGAACTGAAACTGATCGACGAATTCGGTCGTACCAAAGAAAGCTACAAAGTACCTTACGGTGCGGTACTGGCGAAAGGCGATGGCGAACAGGTTGCTGGCGGCGAAACCGTTGCAAACTGGGACCCGCACACCATGCCGGTTATCACCGAAGTAAGCGGTTTTGTACGCTTTACTGACATGATCGACGGCCAGACCATTACTCGTCAGACCGACGAATTGACCGGTCTGTCTTCGCTGGTGGTTCTGGATTCCGCAGAACGTACCGCAGGTGGTAAAGATCTGCGTCCGGCACTGAAAATCGTTGATGCTCAGGGTAACGACGTTCTGATCCCGGGTACCGATATGCCTGCGCAGTACTTCCTGCCGGGTAAAGCGATTGTTCAGCTGGAAGATGGCGTACAGATCAGCTCTGGTGACACCCTGGCGCGTATTCCGCAGGAATCCGGCGGTACCAAGGACATCACCGGTGGTCTGCCGCGCGTTGCGGACCTGTTCGAAGCACGTCGTCCGAAAGAGCCGGCAATCCTGGCTGAAATCAGCGGTATCGTTTCCTTCGGTAAAGAAACCAAAGGTAAACGTCGTCTGGTTATCACCCCGGTAGACGGTAGCGAACCGTACGAAGAGATGATTCCGAAATGGCGTCAGCTCAACGTGTTCGAAGGTGAACGTGTAGAACGTGGTGACGTGGTTTCCGACGGTCCGGAAGCGCCGCATGACATCCTGCGTCTGCGTGGTGTGCAT
>NZ_CABTJS010000063.1:0-1084 GCF_902485085.1 uncultured Kluyvera sp. | reverse complement strand
TATACAACGATTAATCTCCTGAATAAAAACCACAATGAACGCTCAGTAATTAGCCAGTGGTTTTACATGGTACTTCTGAAAGGGATCTTTGGAAGCCAGGCAGATGCGCTACTCACGAGTATCAGAGATGTAATGAAAAATAGTCTTTCAGATATTCACTTTCCTCTTGAGAAGATTATTGACAGATATAAAGGCTCGAATAAAGACCTCAGATTTGACGACGAATACATCGAAAGCCTTCTCAATATCAGATATGGCGAAGGTCGTTGCCGCGCACTATTGCATCTTCTGTTCCCTGAAATGAATCCAACCGAGGTGTTTCATATTGATCACCTTCACCCAAGAAATCACTTCTCAAAGAAATATCTTGAAAGATTAGATTATGTTGCGAACTCACCAGAGAACCTCAGCTTTTATGAAAACCCGGAACACTGGGACACCATACCTAATCTTCATTTACTGAATCATTCTCAGAATATAAGTAAACAGGATACATCCCTGAAACAATGGCTATCTCATTCATCAAACAACTATACGCCATCAATGCTGTTAGTTTCAGATGACAATATTGAGTTCAGTCGCTTCCCGGAGTTCTACAATGAGCGAAGAAACGCCCTGAAGCAAAGACTGCTGAATCGGGTATTTCTTACAACAAAAATAGATTCATCACCATCCACAATGGATACGGATGAAGAAATTCTCACCGACTGAACGTTCAGCCCCGATAGTATTGGGGCTTCAGTATTTATCGTCAGCACAACGTTTCTACTGGCCTGACTGAAAGAGCGCTGCTTACACAATCGGGCAAACTGTAGTGGTCAACAAAGCCTGTCATCAATATGAAATTGCGATAAAATTGGGCCAATAAAAGTAGTTAAGAATCATACAACAGGATACAAAATGACAAGCCTTCAGCAGCGTGCCGAGCTACACCGTCAAATCTGGGCCATTGCCAATGATGTCAGAGGCTCCGTAGACGGATGGGATTTTAAACAGTATGTACTCGGTGCACTTTTCTATCGCTTCATCAGTGAGAATTTTTCCAGCTACATGGAAGCAGGGGATGAGAGCATACATTATGCAG
>NZ_CABTJS010000062.1:0-37920 GCF_902485085.1 uncultured Kluyvera sp. | reverse complement strand
GCCAGTTCGGAAGCCAGACGGCCCAGAGTTTTACCGGTCGCGTCAACAACATACCAGTCGCGTTTTACGGTTTCTGGTTTAGCTGTAAAAGTTTTCATTAAAAGCTTACCCAAATAAATTAGTTACACGTTGGTGAACACCCAAACGTTTTGTCAGTTGAGGTTCACACGACATTGTCCAGCAAACCTACCCCTTCGAATAGCCTATGCCGGCGCAGAGAAAGTTTTGGGAAAAAAACTCTCTTGTAACGTGGGGTCGCAAGATTATAGAGAAGTCGGGGTCAAAGATCGACCCCTTTATGTGATTTGCCGCGGGTTTTGTTTGTCCACGTAGCTCGGCCGAGCGAAGCGGCACCGGGAATTAGCGTAGGGGTTTCCCGGGGTCGGCGTGAACGCCTCGCCCGGGCTACATGGGCCATGCATTTATGGCATGTGCGGGCGTTTGAGGTACTCTTCGCTCTGCATTTCCTGCAAACGCGACAGGCAGCGCTGGAACTCAAACTTCAGCCGCTCCCCTTGATAGATGTTGTAAAGCTCAACTTCAGCGCTCACCACCAGCTTCACGTGACGTTCATAAAACTCATCGACCAGCGCGATAAAGCGTCGGGCTTCGCTCTCAAGCAGCGGCGTCATCACCGGCACGTTATACAACATCACGGTATGGAACAGCCGTGAGAGCGCAATATAGTCGTGCTGGCTACGCGCATCGACGCACAGCGTGGTAAACGATACCGCCAGCGTCTGATTCTCCACGCCGAGCGTTGGCAGTTGACGGTGGTTTATCTCAAGCGTCGTCTGGTTTTGCTGCGGCGTGCCCGCCAGCGCCAGCCACAGTTTGTTCATCTGTTGGCGGGTGTCGTTATTCAGCGGGGAAAGCCACAGATGCGCCTGCGTTAACGTTCGCAGTCGGTAGTCGATGCCTGCGTCCACGTTCATGATGTCGCAGTGCTCTTTAATGGCTTCAATTGCCGGCAGGAAGCGCGCGCGCTGCAAACCGTTTCGATAGAGCTCATCCGGCGGAATGTTGGAGGTCGCCACCAGCGTAATACCGCGAGCAAACAGCGCCTTCATCAAGCCACCCAGCAGCATCGCATCGGTAATATCAGAGACAAAAAACTCATCGAAGCAGAGCACGTCCGTTTCGGCCTTAAAACGCTCCGCCACGATTTCCAGCGGATCGCTGTGCCCCTGCAACTCCCCCAGTTCTTCGTGCACCCGCAGCATAAAACGGTGGAAATGCAGACGCTGCTTACGCGTGCCAGGCAGGCTTTGATAGAACATATCCATCAGCCAGGTTTTGCCTCGTCCTACGCCGCCCCACATATAGAGGCCGCGAACGGCAAGCGGTGTGTCGGACTCTTTTTTACCCAGCAGCTTACCAAAACGCGCACGCAGGCCACCGCCAGATACGGGGGCGGACGTTTTGTTTTGCAGTTCCTGGTAAATGGTGTCGAGGCGGTTAACCGCCTCACGCTGAACGTCATCAGGTTGATGACTGCCCTCTTCGAGAGCCTGGAGATAGCGCGATGTGGGGGACTGGCTTTGCATGATCTAATTGTTATTCCTTTGAAAACCGGTATGTCTTACTTCACGATTGACTAAAAAAAGTCCGTTCTACACTACGCGATGATGCGTCAGGATTCCACTTCTACGGGATTAGCGGTTATAGTGGCACTATCGGGCGCTGGCATGGAGTTGCCGAAGCCGCCAATACCCTATGGAACTATAAAACAACGGGAGATGTTCATGACCTGGGAATACGCGCTAATTGGGTTAGTTGTCGGTATCATCATCGGTGCCGTGGCCATGCGTTTTGGTAATAGCAAATTACGTCAGCAGCAGGCGCTGCAGTACGAGCTGGAGAAAAACAAAGCCGAGCTGGAAGAGTACCGCGAAGAGTTGGTGAGCCATTTTGCGCGCAGCGCAGAACTGCTCGATAACATGGCGGACGACTATCGCCAGATTTATCAGCATATGGCGAAAAGCTCCAGCAACCTGCTGCCGGGCATGTCTCCGGATGCCAACCCGTTCCGTAACCGTCTGGCCGAATCCGAAGCGGGTAACGACCAGGCGCCGGTTCAGATGCCGCGCGACTATTCTGACGGCGCATCCGGTCTGCTCCGCGGTAGCGCAAAACGCGATTAATCTGCATTCCATAAATATTTCACGGGCGCATCACTTGCGCCCGTCCTCTTCTGCTCACGCCGACTATATTTACTTCAATAACATCAGTCTTTTCGGGAAGTATTGTCCTTGCATCCAGGGTCATGAGGGCCAGCATCAATGAAGAAATCGACTTTACTGTTAAGTGCATTGGCATTAAGCATTGGATTATCGCTTGCCGTACCGGCGCCGGTACTGGCTTCGCTGCCAACGCAGGTTCCGGGTCAGGGTAGTCTGCCAAGCCTCGCGCCGATGCTGGAGAAAGTTCTGCCTGCCGTGGTGAGCGTGAAGGTTGAAGGTTCCGCACCGGTGAATCAGCAGGTTCCGGATGAACTGAAGAAGTTCTTTGGTGATGACGGCAGCAATCCGGCCAATGAGCCAACGCAGCAGTTTGAAGGGCTGGGTTCCGGCGTCATCATCGACGCCATTAAAGGCTATGTGCTGACCAATAATCATGTGGTGAGCGACGCGCAGAAAATCAGCGTGCAGCTCAACGATGGTCGCGAATTTGAGGCCAAACTTATCGGCAGCGATGACCAGAGCGACATCGCCCTGCTACAAATCCAGAAAGCCAGCCATCTAACGCAAATTGCTATCGCCGACTCCGATAAGCTGCGCGTAGGCGATTTCGCCGTCGCCGTCGGCAACCCGTTCGGCCTCGGTCAGACCGTAACCTCCGGGATTGTTTCAGCGCTGGGTCGCAGCGGGCTGAACCTCGAAGGGCTGGAAAACTTTATTCAGACCGATGCCGCCATTAACCGCGGTAACTCCGGCGGTGCGCTGCTTAACCTGAACGGCGAGCTGATTGGTATCAACACCGCCATTCTGGCGCCGGGCGGCGGCAGCATCGGTATCGGTTTTGCTATCCCGAGCAATATGGCGCAAACCCTGGCGCAGCAGCTGATTCAGTTTGGTGAAATCAAACGTGGTCTGCTAGGTATTCGCGGCATGGAGATGACGGCCGATATCGCGAAAGCGTTCAACCTTGATGTGCAGCGCGGCGCGTTCGTCAGTGAAGTGCTGCCAAACTCGGGCTCAGCCAAAGCCGGGATTAAGTCCGGCGATGTCATAACCAGCCTGAACGGTAAACCGCTCAACAGCTTTGCCGAACTGCGCTCCCGAATCGCCACCACTGAACCGGGCTCGAAGGTCAAACTGGGCCTGCTTCGCGATGGCAAACCGCTTGAAGTGGAAGTGACGCTGGATAAAAGTACGTCGTCCACCGCCAGCGCACAGCTCATTATTCCGGCGCTGGAAGGGGCAACGCTGAGCGACGGCCAGTCGAAAAGCGGTACCAAAGGCGTGGTCATCTCCAACGTCGAGAAAGGCAGTCCGGCGGCTCAGGTTGGCCTGCATAAAGATGATGTCATCATCGGCATCAACCGCCAGCAGACCGCATCAATTGCTGAGCTGCGTAAGGTGCTGGAAGCCAAACCGGCGGTGATTGCCTTGAACGTCATGCGCGGCAATGAGAGCATTTACCTGCTGATGCGTTAATCCTTAAAAGCCGGAAAGCGGATAAGTGAAATCATGCTGTAGGCCGGATAGGCAAAGCGCCATCCGGCCTACAGCTCACCAAAACCCTTAACGGACCCGCATTGGAAACCGTGTGGAATGTATGTCTGGTAAAGTCGTGGTATGCTTCGCCCAGTTTCCTCATAAACGATGCCTGTATCATGCTTCTAAAGCTCTTACGTTCCGTCGCACTAGGCTTACTGGTTGGCGGCATATTGATTGTTACCGTCCCGTCTTTGCGCCAGTGGAACCCGCTCGCCACTCAGCGCTTTAGCAGCACGGACGAAACTCCTGCCAGCTACAACTCGGCGGTGCGCCGTGCCGCTCCTGCGGTGGTTAACGTCTATAACCGTAGTCTGAACAGCAATACCAACAGCCAACTCGAGATTAAAACCCTCGGTTCCGGCGTGATTATGGATCAGCGCGGATACATCGTTACCAATAAGCACGTCATTAACGATGCGGACCAGATTATTGTCGCACTGCAGGATGGTCGCGTGTTTGAAGCGCTGCTCGTCGGCTCCGATAGCCTGACCGACCTCGCGGTCCTCAAGATTAACGCCACCGGCGGTCTGCCGGTCATTCCGATTAACCCAACCCGCGTGCCGCACATTGGCGACGTGGTACTGGCTATCGGCAACCCGTATAACCTCGGGCAGACCATCACGCAGGGGATCATCAGCGCCACCGGTCGTATCGGCCTGAACCCAAGCGGTCGACAGAACTTCCTGCAAACCGATGCCTCCATCAACCACGGTAACTCCGGCGGCGCGCTGGTGAACTCGCTGGGCGAGCTCATGGGCATCAATACCCTTTCGTTCGATAAGAGCAACGATGGCGAAACGCCAGAAGGGCTAAGCTTTGCCATCCCGTTCCAGCTGGCAACTAAGATTATGGATAAGCTTATCCGTGACGGACGCGTGATTCGTGGTTTCATCGGCATCAGCGGCCGCGAAATTGCACCGCTGCGCGCGCAGGGCGGCAGTATCGATCAGATTCAGGGGATTGTGGTTAACAAAATTGAGCCAGACGGCCCCGCTGCGCAAGCCGGCATTCAGAACAACGACGTGATTATCTCGGTGAACGGTAAACCGGCGGTTTCCGCACTAGAGACCATGGACCAGGTCGCGGAGATCCGCCCAGGTTCAGTGATTCCAGTCGTGGTCATGCGTGACGATAAGAAGTTAACGATGCAGGTAACGATTCAGGAATACCCAGCGTCCAACTAAACGACCAAAAGCAAAGGGGCCCTCGGCCCCTTTGTTATATTCAGCGGTCAGATCTTATTTATTGATAAAATCTTCGCCAAGCTGGATATCTTTTCTCAGCGTATCCAGCATTCCTTCCAGCGCCTGCTGTTCGTAAGCGCTCAGTTTGCCGATAGACTGACGTTCTTCAATCCCATTTTTACCCAGCAGCAGCGGCTGTGAGAAGAAACGAGCATATTCGCCGTCGCCTTCAACATAGGCGCATTCAACTACCCCTTTCTCACCCTGCAGAGCGCGAACCAGGGACAAGCCAAAGCGTGCAGCAGCCTGGCCCATGGACAGGGTTGCTGAGCCGCCACCGGCTTTTGCTTCAACCACTTCGGTACCCGCATTCTGGATACGCTTGGTCAGGTCATTGACTTCTTGTTCAGAGAAGCTGACGCCTGGGATTTGCGACAACAAAGGAAGAATCGTTACGCCGGAGTGGCCGCCGATAACCGGGACCTCGACGTCACCGCATTTTTTACCTTTCAGCTCAGCCACAAAGGTATTGGAGCGGATGATATCCAGCGTCGTAACGCCAAACAGTTTGTTTTTGTCGTATATGCCCGCTTTTTTCAGCACTTCAGCGGCAATGGCCACAGTGGTGTTGACCGGGTTGGTAATAATGCCAATACAGGCTTTAGGCGCGGTTTTTGCGATTTGCTGCACCAGGTTTTTGACAATCCCGGCGTTAACGTTAAACAGATCGGAGCGATCCATACCGGGCTTACGCGCTACCCCAGCAGAGATCAGGACAACATCCGCCCCTACCAGCGCAGGCGTCGCATCTTCACCAGAGAATCCTTTGATTTTGACATCAGTAGGAATATGGCTGAGATCGACAGCCACGCCAGGCGTGACGGGGGCAATATCATAGAGGGAGAGTTCTGAACCTGAAGGCAGTTGGGTCTTTAGTAGTAGGGCAAGCGCCTGGCCAATACCGCCGGCGGCACCAAGGACTGCGACTTTCATCCTAAACTCCTTATTATGGTTAATGACATTCAGGTAATAACCTGTCGTGGACCGCATAACCGACGCAAGAGATACCTGTTGTTACTCCGTTGCGGCGACCTTAATTCACAAGGTAAATAATTACAATATAATTGCTTACAGAATGCGGGTATGACAGCAGCATTGCTGGCGTTACCGCACTACTCCCAGAAAAAGGTCTATCTACGAAACCAAACTTTCATCAACTATCGATTACAATATACTCAGCACGTTGCGTAAAACAACAGCAATTTAATAACAATTCATTTACTTTTAACTTATTTAGATCCCGTGATATAGGCATGTTTCTTAGGTCTAATTTTTGCTAAAATCCGGCCTTTATCTATTTGGCCTAGCCTCTTGGGATAAATTGTTTTGCATAAAAATTCACCTATATGCATAATAATGTTAATTTCACCACCATACTCGGGTGACTTATGCGAAGTTCAACTAAACAAGAAGAATTAGTTAAAGCCTTTAAAGCGTTACTGAAGGAAGAAAAATTTAGCTCTCAGGGCGAAATTGTTCAGGCCTTACAAGAAGAAGGCTTCGATAATATCAACCAATCCAAAGTCTCTCGTATGCTGACGAAGTTTGGCGCAGTGCGAACTCGCAACGCCAAAATGGAGATGGTTTACTGCCTGCCAGCAGAACTGGGTGTACCGACCACCACCAGCCCGTTGAAGAATCTGGTTCTGGATATCGACTACAATGACGCAGTCGTTGTGATTCATACCAGCCCAGGCGCCGCACAGCTTATCGCGCGCCTTCTGGACTCTTTAGGCAAGGCTGAAGGTATTCTCGGCAGCATTGCCGGTGATGACACTATCTTCACCACACCGGCTCGAGGCTTCACTGTTAAAGATCTCTACGAGGCCATTCAGGTTCTGTTTGAACAGGAGCTGTAATCCCTCGTGATACTCCTCTGGTCCCTCCGGAGGAGTCCGCTTTCCCACCGACTCACCCGCCGTTTCTTCTGCCGCTTCGTTAACATTTAGTGCGATTTTCCACCCTAAACCATAGTTTCAGTGAATATATCCCAACTTAACCGCACAAAACATCAAATTATCCTATCCGTTTGATTTTACGCATTATTGACGACGAACTTTGCCAAAATATGCGTTTTTTTATACGTATATCTTCTAAAAATGACGATTCCTGACAACTAATTACACGAGAAACAATTAGCGGGGTATTAATATTTTTCGTGATTAGTGTATACTTAATTTCGTGATGAGGGTCACAAAACAAAGGCCCTCCAAAAAAATACGACGAGGTGAGTATCATGAAAATCAAAACAACCGTTGCCGCTCTGAGCATCCTATCTGTTATCTCGTTTGGCGCTTTCGCCGCTGACTCTATCAACAGCGACCAGGCACAAACCCGTCAAGCAATCGGCACCGTATCTGTCGGCTCTGTCGGTTCAAACCCGATGGACATGCATGAAATGCTGAACAAAAAAGCAGAAGAACAAGGTGCATCTTCTTATCGCATCATTGAAGCGCGTACCGGTGACCATTGGCACGCAACGGCAGAACTGTACAAATAAGTTAGTGTGAAGCAATACGTCGGCATTCAGTAAAAATTTCCACAGCGGTCCCAGGAATCAGCAACAACATCCTCTCACCGCTGCAAAATAAGGTGAGGAGTAAGAATATGAAAAGCGCAATTATCATCGCATCCCTTGGTCTGGCATCTGTACTTTCTTTCGGCGCAAGCGCCGCAGCACACCAGGTAAGTCAGGACCAGGCACAGAACCTGCAATCAATGGGCACCATATCTGTTTCACAGGTTGGTAGCGACCCGATGGATATGCGTAGTGAGCTAGCCGCAAAAGCAGAGAAAGAAGGTGCTAGCAGCTATCGTATTATCGAAGCACGTACCGGTGACCATTGGCACGCTACAGCTGAGCTGTACAAATAAACCCTCGTCGTCTTGACCGACGACTTGCCCTCGCTTTTTGGCGAGGGCTTTTTTTTATCCGCGCTGGACGTTAAAGCGCAGCATCCCTTCCAGCTCTTCTTCTGCTTCATCAAAGAGCAAAATAAGCGCGCCGTAACGTCGTCGCTGCTTTTCGTCCAGATGCAGGAACTCAATCTCCACGGGTAACGGTATTTCTTTGCTGGTCACCACATCCCACAACGTGTCCAGATCGCGTATTTTCTCGCGATCGAGGGCAAAGAGACGGGCGAACTCCCGGTAAAAATCGCCCTGATCCTCTATCTCGTCAAAATCAAAAGTATAGATTTTCATCTTACGCCCTCATCCCATTCAACTGACTAAAGTCCCCCAATGTGCAACGTTTTCACTTCGAGGTACTCTTCCAACCCCAGCACCGAACCTTCGCGGCCAAGCCCGGACTCTTTCATGCCACCAAACGGCCCCAGCTCGGTTGAAACCGCGCATTCGTTAATGCCGATCATCCCACTTTCCAGCGCCTGCGAGACACGGAAGACGCGGGACAGGTTTTGGGTATAGAAATAGGCCGCCAGTCCGTAAGGTGTATTATTCGCGCGATGAATAACATCCTCTTCGTCGCTAAAGCGGAAACAGGCCGCCAGCGGGCCAAAAGTCTCTTCCTGCGCCAGCAGCATCGTTTCCTGACAATCTCCCAATACCGTTGGCTGCCAGAAGTTTCCCCCCAGTGCATGCGGCTGACCGCCGGCTAATACTTTCGCCCCTTTCGATACCGCATCTTCAACGTGCTCACGCACTTTTTTAACCGCAGCAGGCTCAATCAGCGGCCCAACAACGACACCGTCATCCAACCCGTTCCCCACTTTTAACGCTTTCACTGCGGCAGCAAGCTGGCTGACAAAACGCTCATACACGCTGTCATGGATATAAAAACGGTTCACGCTCACGCATACCTGCCCGGCATTGCGGAACTTGTTGGCTATCGCCCCCTTCACCGCAGCATCGATATCAGCATCTTCAAAAACGATATACGGTGCATTCCCCCCGAGCTCCATGGAGACTTTCTTCATGGTTTCGGCCGCGTTACGCACCAGCGTCTTCCCGACCGATGTCGAGCCGGTAAAGGAAATTTTTCGCACGTCATGGCTCGCCATAATAGCGTCGCTTATCTCTAGCGTATTCCCTGCAACCGCATTCAGTACGCCATCAGGGATCCCCGCTTTCTTCGCCAGCGCCAGCAGTGCGAACGCGCATAGCGGCGTGTTATTCGCGGGTTTGATAACACCGGTACAGCCCGCGGCCAGCGCAGGCCCCAGCTTGCGGGTGAGCATTGCCATCGGGAAGTTCCACGGTGTGATAGCCGCGACAACACCGATTGGCTCGCGAGTTGCCAGAATACGTGAACCCGGTTTAGCCGGCGGAATAATCTCGCCATTCGCTCTTTTGCCCTGTTCGGCAAACCACTGAATAAAACTCGCCGCGTAATCCACCTCACCTTCAGCCTCTTTCAACGGCTTGCCCTGCTCGATGGTCATCAGTTTCGCCAGCCAGCTTTTATGTTCGATGATGAGCTGATACCAGCGATACAGCAGTTCTGAACGCGCCTTCGCCGTTTTTGCCCGCCATAGCGGGAAAGCGCGCGCAGCGGCGGCAATGGCCTGCTCCGTCTCCTGTTTCCCGGCCTTCGCGACTTTGGCGACAACCTCGCCCGTCGCGGGGTTGAGTACATCAAAGGTGGTGTCGAGCTGATGCCATTCGCCGTTCACCAGGTAGCCCGTCTGGAAAAGATCGTTGTCCTGCCATGCTTGCGTGGTCATTACACCCTCCTGAATAGTGTTTCCATTTAAGTATAGCTATCGCTTTTGGCGTAATAGTTGTCAGAATAACGAAAGTCTTATTAACGATAAGGAACCTGCGGTGAAGCGCGACAATCCTGTTTTCAATAAGCTGTGTCACGACCTTGGTATGACGCATTTGGCCGTTGAGAGGGTGTCATTCACCCACAACACGCCGGTCTATCCCACCCCCTTTGCCATTGGTGAAGCCGCGGCCTCGGTGCTGGCGCTACAGGGCATGATGCTTGATGTGCTTCGCGGCAAGCAGCAGCCGATTACCGTCGATTGTCATAGTGCCGCCGCCTCAACCCATGCTGTGACCTTCCAGCAGCAGAACGGCTTTAACTGGCAGTACAACGATCCGGATTACCCCACGACCGATTTCTATCTTACTGCCGACAATCGTTGGATATTCCTGCACGGCGGCTACCCGCGTTTACGCGATGGGATCCTCGATATCCTCGATGTGCCAAATAGCCGTCATCGGGTAGCGCAGGCGGTCGCGCAGTGGGAAGCGCACAAGCTGGAGGAGACCATCGCCGAAGCAGGGCTATGCGCCGCTATCGCCCGTAGCCATAAAGAGTGGCTGGCTCATCCCCAGGGGCTTGCGGTCAGCCAGGAGCCGCTCATTCGTCTGACACGGCTAACCGATAGCGCGCCCAAAAACCGTCGTTACGATACGCCACGGGTACTGAAGCCGCTGCGCGTTCTCGACTTCACTCACGTTATTGCCGGGCCAACGGCAACCCGCGGGCTGGCGCAGATGGGAGCCGATGTGCTGCATCTGTCGTCGCCTTATCGCCCGCGTATTCTGCCGTTTGATGTGGATACCAACCACGGCAAGCGCAACGCTTATCTTGAACTCTCCACCGCAGAGGGCCGCGCAACGGCGGCACAGCTGGTGCGTGACGGTGATGTTTTTGTCCAAAGCTACCGCCCCGGCGCTCTCGCCCGCTATGGGCTGAGCGATGAAGAGATGGCGCAGATTAATCCGCAGATCATTACAGTTAATCTGAACTGCTACGGCCACCGCGGGCCATGGAAAGACCGACCTGGCTTTGAGCAGCTTGCTCAGACCGTCACCGGTATGGCGGTTGCACAGGGCGGCACCGGGCAACCGGTGCTGGGGCCAACTTACCCCAATGATTATCTCAGCGGCTATCTCGCCACGCTGGGCGTGCTGATGGCGCTGGAGCGTCAGCGTAATGAAGGCGGAGCATGGCGGGTAGACGTGTCATTGTGCCGGACAGCAACGTGGCTGCAGCAGTTGGGGAGTATTGCGGATTATCAGACGATTGCCCCACCAGACGAGGCGGCGATCGCGCGTTGTATGGTAAGCGAAGAGGGGCCGTTCGGTGAGTTGCGCTATTTCAACAGCGCGCTGGAGCTTGCACAAACGCCGATGGCGTTTGCGATGCCGGCCATGCCTTTAGGTGCACATCGCGCGGAATGGTGGTAAGTCTCCGGTCGTACATGCGCTCGTCCTGACTACAATCACAGGTAGCCCGGACGAGCGCAGCGACTCCGGGAAAACACTCAGCTACTGGTCAACGCGCCCTGATATTTATGCAGCATCGTCACCAGCCGTTCAACCGGCTGCGTAACCTGCTCAGGTGCTTCCCAGACGCGCAGTTTTTCCTGATAAACCCCGAGTTCCTCCAGCAAACGCGTGAAGTAATAACGGCGTTTGTCATCGCTGGTTGCTGAAATCACTCGGTCAGCGGTGCGGCGCAGCTGACGGTGGAAGGCCGACAGATCGTCATTCACCGGAATAGGCGCATCGCGCAGACGTTGATGCGCGATGATAAGCGTCAACGCCAGACGGAACTTCGCAATATCCCCCGGGAATTTGTTCAGCAGCAAAAACAGCTGCTGGTAGAGTCCCGGCAGGTGGTTCTCTTTTCGACGAGCCATATTGGTGGTCATCGCCGACACCGCCGCAAACACAAACTGGTTCAGCAGCACGCGCCCGGTACGCAGGCGGGAGTTATCGCGGATAAGCAGAATGACGATAAACGCCATAAAGCAGCCGACAATCTGCCCTAATGCACTGTCGAGGAACTGGCTGAAGTGGAAGGTCATCGGGTTATCCAGCACCAGAATGTTGATGGTACTGGCCAGTGCCCCCATCGATCCCAGCCGGCGCTTTTGCACTTCAATGCCAATAAAGAAGCACATGACCGCCAGGCTAATACACAACAGCAGCATACTTTGTTGCGTCGCGGGGATGATAATCAGGAAATAGAGCGCTCCCAGCGGCAGCGCCGCAATGGTGCCGTAGATAAAGTCTATCGCCACCATGCGCGGATTCGGTAAACGCATGGCCAGTGAGGTAACCACGGCAATCATCACCATCGCACCGCTACCGGATGTCCAGCCGGTCCACAGCCAGAAAAGAATGCCCAGCGCGCAGGAGAGCGTGGTACGCCAGAAGTTGATCATCGCGTGGTGACGTTCGGCAGACTCCGGTCGCACGACCACTTCGCTTTGCAGAATTTCTTCTTCGCGGGCGCTGATTTTTGTATTACCAATCACGCCGCGTTTGAGCAGCAGGTAGCGCGTGGCGGCCCCTACCCAGCTGTAAATCGTTACTGGCGTATCGTGCTCACCCGTCCACGCCAGCACGCGGCGCATTCGTTTAAGCTGGCGGTGAACATCCTGCACCGTTTCAACCGGCTCTTCGAACAACTCACGATAAGCGTCAGTGACCAGCTCAGGCCGCGAGTTTTGCATGATGAAGGTTTCACAAGCCTGAGTCACCATGGTCAGCGAAACGGTGTTCAGCGCCTTCAAGCGACGGTTGGCCCAAGCCCAGCGTGAGGACTCCATATTCAGGTTGCCGCGCATCCCTTCCAACGCAGCGGTGCGACGCAGCAGCGCCAACCAGGCTTTGTCCATCTCATCGCTATCGCCATGCTTGATGCACAGCTGCATCAGGCGATATTGATCGATAAGGATGGCATCGAGTTCGTTGTCGATCTCTTTTTTGATCGATCGCGGTGAAAACAGGAGATCGGCGACGATCGCACAGATAATCCCCAACACGATCTCGCTGCAGCGTTCCACGGCAAACTGCGGCGTCAGCAACGGTTCGGCCTGAATCGTGATAACGATAATCAGCGCTGTATAGCCGGAGAGCCCCCAGGCGTAGGAGTTTTCAACGCGAACCAGCGAAGAGATCCAGGTACAGAAACCGGCCCAGATGCTACAAACCAGCAGCATCAGCAGCGGCGCACGGATCATGGTGATGATAATCACCAGCGCGGCGATACAGCCGATAAAGGTCCCGACAATACGCAGCATCCCGCGATAACGGATTGCCCCCGCGTAGGGTTCTCCACCCGCAGCGAAGGCCGGACCGGCCGCCACAATAGCGGCAGTCAGCACCGCCCAGCGCGGCGTTTCAAGCTGAAAGTGGAAGCCGACAAACAAGGCCAGCACCACCGCACAGGCCAGTTTGACGGCAAAGCGGATGTGCTGGTTGGCAATGCTAAAAATGCCCATGGCAATTAACCGAATTCACGCAGACGCAGCGCCAGCTTCTGGAAGAAGCTCATGCGGCTGGCATCGCGGTCTTTCTCACCGGTAATGACCACCGTGGCGGTCGTACCCGCTGGCCACAGGTTACCTGTCTGTTCATCCAGACGGATACGCACCGGTACACGCTGAGCCAGACGAACCCACTCCAGGTTGGAGTCGATGGTCGCCATCCCTTTGCTGTCGACGCTGCTACTGGCGTTGGTGACACCCGCCGCAACGCTATCAACGGTTCCTTTAATTACATGGTTGCTGCCCAGCGGGGTAATTTCAGCGCGGTAACCCGGACGTACGCTTGAGAGCTTGGTCTCTTCAAGGTAGGCCATCACATAGAAGGAGTGCTGTTTCACCAACGCGACCGCTGTAGAACCACGGGTAATAAATTCACCGGCGTAGACGTTCAGGTTAGTCACCCAGCCATCCGCTGGCGCGCGAATCACCGTGCGATCCAGATCCAGACGCGCTAGATCGCGCGTGGCTTGCGCTTTCGCTAACTGGTGCAGCACGGTTTGCAGCACGTTATTGGATTGGTCTATCTCTTCGCGAGACATGGCAATCACGCCCAGCTTGTTACGACGCCCGGCTTCTCGGCTTTTCTCGTCCGCCAGCGCTTTGTAGTAGGCGACGTCAGCATTCGCTTCTTCCAGTGCCTTTTGGTAGCGCGGCTGGTCAATAATAAACAGAACCTGATTTTTGCTAACCAGTTGGTTATCCTTGACCTGAACATCGGTAATCAGGCCGGATACGTCTGGAGCAATGGCGACGACGTCCGCGCTAAAACGCGCATCACGCGTCCACGGAGACTCGGTGTAATAGACCCAGGCACGAAAAATAGCGATGAATGCCAGGATGACCAGTATCACCGTAATAGCGGTACGGGAGATATTTCTTGTTAGTGTTTTCACATCTACCTCAGACGAACAAACGTGATATTAGATAAAACAGGCAGCAATACAGTGCGGTGTTGAACAACGCGGGATGCCAGACAAAATCATAGATCCCAGTTGGCGTCAGCACGCGACGCACCAACCAAAAAATGGCGAGCGATAAGAGCAGCTCAAAGAAGATCGGCGGGAATGAGAGACCGAAAATCACGATGACAGGAAACAGGCTCATGTTGACCTTACTAGACTAGCGTGCAGGTGAGATTGGAACTTTAATTATTCAGCTAACAGTATTTTAACGTAACTGTTATAGCCTTATCTACATAGTGTGATGCAAATCACTTTTAAGCCAGAGTGAACAATGGAACGACTAAAACGGATGTCGGTTTTTGCCAAAGTTGTCGAGCAAGGCTCCTTTACTGCCGCGGCGCGCCAGCTACAGATGAGCGTTTCTTCCATCAGCCAGACTGTTTCTAAACTGGAAGATGAGCTGCAGGTCAAACTGCTTAATCGCAGCACCCGCAGCATTGGCTTAACCGAAGCCGGTAAAATTTACTATCAAGGTTGCCGCCGAATGCTGTTCGAAGTGAAGGATGTACACGAACAGCTTTATGCCTTTAACAACACGCCGATTGGTACGCTGCGCATCGGCTGTTCTTCAACTATGGCACAAAATGTACTCGCTGCCATGACGGCGGAAATGCTCAAAGAGTATCCAGGATTAACCGTAAATCTGGTGACGGGCATTCCAGCGCCGGATCTGATTGCCGATGGTCTGGATGTGGTTATCCGCGTCGGGGCACTGCAAGACTCCAGCCTCTTCTCTCGCCGTCTGGGCAGCATGCCGATGGTCGTTTGTGCGTCCAGAAAATACCTCGCGCAGTTTGGCGTGCCCGAAAAACCGGCGGATTTGAGTAACCATTCGTGGCTGGAATATAGCGTTCGTCCGGATAACGAGTTTGAGCTGATTGCCCCAGAAGGGTTGTCGACTAAACTGCTGCCAGAGGGGCGATTTGTCACCAACGACCCGATGACCATCTCTCGCTGGCTGGTCGCCGGTGCCGGCATTGCCTACGTCCCGTTGATGTGGGTGATCAATGAGATCAACAGCGGTGAACTCGAGATCTTATTCCCGCGTTATCAGTCCGATCCGCGCCCGGTGTACGCCCTGTATACCGAAAAGGACAAGCTGCCGCTCAAGGTGCAGGTCTGTATTAACTATCTGACCGACTATTTTGTCAAAGTCGCGGAGCTGTTTCAGGGGATGCGTGGAAGAAGGAAAGAATAAGCAAGGTCATCTATATTCCAAAACTGAACATCCCGACTAAAGATATTTGGCATAAATATTTCCTGAACTACAGTAGCGGTAATTCAGGAATAAGTCATTCGTACTATTAAGTTTGGCTAATTGACACCGTGGCCGTCTGACTATTATCTTGTATTACGTCTGATACTCAGACGGTTGCATTTAATTAAAATATAAAAACAGAATGCATTGAACAGGACCATTTTAACCAAGGACTCAGAATGAATCTATTCGAACAAACACCGCCTTCACGCAGGCGTTATGGGCTTGCCGCGTTCATAGGGTTAATCGCAGGGATCGTCTCCGCGTTTGTGAAATGGGGTGCAGAAGTGCCTCTTCCTCCGCGCAGCCCTACCGATTTATTTACCGGTGCATGCGGGCCTGAACAGTTAATAAGAGCCGCGAGCCAAATCGATTGTTCCCGTAATTTTCTCAACCCCCCGTATGTATTTCTTCGCGACTGGTTGGGCGTCGCAGACCCCAATGCCGCCGTTTACACTTTTGCTGGACATATATTTAACTGGGTCGGCGTAACGCATATTATTTTCTCCATCGTCTTCGCTGTGGGTTATTGCGTGGTTGCTGAAGTCTTCCCGAAAATAAAACTCTGGCAGGGTTTGCTTGCCGGTGCTTTAGCTCAGCTTTTTGTCCACATGATCTCCTTCCCGCTGATGGGGCTGACGCCACCGCTGTTTGAACTGCCGTGGTATGAACATGTATCAGAGATCGTGGGCCACCTGATTTGGTTCTGGTCGATTGAAATTATCCGTCGTGATTTACGTAACCGCATCACTCACGAACCCGATCCTGAAATACCGCTAACGCATTTGCGATAAAAAAAAGCGCACCTCAATGAGGTGCGCTTTTTAGATGACGCCTTGTTCAGGTTAAGCAGTACCGCCCACCGTCAAATTATCCACCTTCAGCGTCGGCTGACCCACGCCAACCGGCAGACTCTGACCTTCTTTGCCGCAGACGCCAACGCCGTTATCCAGCTTCAGGTCGTTACCGACCATAGACACCTGCTGCATGGTTTCGATACCGGAACCAATCAGCGTCGCCCCTTTCACCGGCTTGGTCACCTTACCGTTTTCAATCAGGTAGGCTTCTGAGGTGGAGAAGACAAACTTACCGGAGGTGATATCCACCTGACCGCCGCCAAAGTTTGGCGCGTAGAGGCCGTATTCAACGGACTCAATGATTTCCTGCGGCGTGGATTTCCCGGCCAGCATGTAGGTATTCGTCATACGCGGCATTGGCAGGTGCGCGTATGATTCACGGCGGCCGTTACCGGTTGGCGCAACACCCATCAGGCGTGCGTTAAGCTTGTCCTGCATATAGCCTTTGAGGATCCCGTTTTCGATCAGCACGTTGTACTGACCCGGCGTCCCCTCATCGTCGATTGCTACAGAGCCACGGCGGTCAGACATGGTGCCATCATCAACGATAGTACAGAGTTCAGAAGCCACCAGCTGGCCCATCTGGCCGCTGAAGACCGACGTGCCGCGACGGTTAAAGTCGCCTTCCAGACCGTGGCCCACCGCTTCGTGCAGCAGTACGCCAGGCCAGCCCGCGCCCAGCACCACCGGCAGCGTACCCGCCGGAGCGGCGACCGCAGAGAGATTCACCAGCGCCATGCGTACGGCTTCTTTCGCCCAAGCATCGGCACGAACTTCACCGTCGAGGTCAGCGAGGAAGTAGTCGTAGCCAAAACGGCCACCGCCGCCGCTGGCGCCGCGCTCACGTTTGCCATCTTCTTCCACCTGCACGCTCACCGACAGACGTACCAGCGGGCGCACGTCGGCCGCCAGCGTGCCATCCGTCGCGGCAACCAGAATCAATTCATATACGCCGGTCAGGCTCGCCGTCACTTCCTGCACGCGGCTGTCTGCGGCACGCGCCACGCTGTCCACGCGGCGCAGGATATCCAGCTTCTCTTCGCGGGTCATGCTTTGCAGCGGATCCAGCGAGGTATAAAGCGCTGAGTGCTCTACCGCGCCCAGCGTCTGCACTTTGCCGTTACCCGCTTCACGCACAATGGTACGCGCCGCCTGTGCACTCTGCTCTAGCGCCAGCAGGCTGATCTGGTCGGCATAGGCAAAACCGGTTTTCTCGCCGCTTACCGCACGAACCCCCACGCCCTGGTCAATGTTATAAGAACCATCTTTAATGATGCGATCTTCTAAAACCCAGGATTCGTGGTAGCTGGACTGAAAATAGAGATCGCCATAGTCCAGACGACGCTCCGTGAGTTGACCAAGAATGGCGAACAGATCCTGATGATTCAGGCCGTTCGCTGCCAGCAATTGTTCACTTACCAGGTTTAGACTCATTATTTCGCTACTCGTTAATGGCCCGCGCGCTTCACGCATTTCGAGCCGGTATTCCGGGTGTTTGTCTTATGAGATTGAGGCAATTCAAGGCTTGCGTCAAATCATGGCTTTTTGTCGCTGCGCGCCTGGCGCAGCACTTCGTTAATTTGTGGCTTATCAATCGGGCCGGTGATGCGATAACGCAGGATAGAGACTTTGTTCCACAGCGGGCTAAGTACTTTCGTCGCCGCAAACACCGCCGCGCCGATAATCGGGTTCACCGCGAAAGCCGTCGCCACGCTGACCGTCGCCGAAATTTCCGGCGCGACGATGGCTTCCATATCCAGCTCGCGTCGCACCAGATTGACCGACCCTTTCATGGCGATATCGGCTTCCAGACCATCAACCAGCGTATCATCAGTATTCAGCACGCCGTCTTTGATCCACGCGGTACTGCGAATAGAATCAAAGTAGAAGCCTTCACTGAAGGTGTCGCTAAAGTCAAAGCGCAGCTTACGCAGCAGCGCATCGACGCTCAGTAGACGCAGCAGTTGTCCGGCATGGCCCGTGGAAAGATCGGTAAACTGCCCTTTGCCAACGCGCGATTTCAGAATACCGTTCAGCGACGCAACATCAGGCTGCCACGGTTTATCACGCCAATGTAAATCGTAGTCTACATCAACGGAAGAATCGCGAATCGGCGTTGAAACCCCGAAGAAAGCCGTAGCCTCATCAATCTTGTTTCCGTGAATTTTCCCCTTCAGCGAGGTGCGCTGCCCGGACGGTGAGTTTACCCAAACGCCATCGGCGGTTAAGCGGCCAAAGCCGGTATCCACCAGCCCGTTAGCCAGAGTCAGGGTATCGCCCTTCACGCTGAAGTCACCATCGATACGGCCATATTTCTGCCCCCACAGCCAGCATTCGGCGCAGCGAAGCTGAAGATCGGGCCAGCTGTGGAAATCTATCGCACTGCTGCTTGAGGTGTTGCTTAGCGGGCCTGTAGCAGCGGTCTGCGCCAGCGGATTAGCCGACGGGTTGTAATAAAGGTAGCGAACGGCGGCCTGCCACGGTGAGCTATTTTTCATCGTCAGGCTGGCGTTAATTTCGCGTCCCTGAGCTTCCACCCGCGTGCCGTCTGCCGTTGGTTGGGACACCACGCTCAGGTTATTCCACTGCTGGCCTGCAAAGGTCAACGACGACGTACGCAACGTCACGTTTTGCGGGAAGGCGGCAGCAGAGCTTACGCCGTCGGCCGCGCCGTGCTGGAACAGCGCCAGCCACTGCGCGCCGTCCATCGGCGGCATATTCAATTCCACGCCCGCCGTTTGCGGCAGCGGCGGGATAGTACGGCTGTCCGAGGCCCAGATAGCGCTCTCAAGCGTGAGCTTTTTCCCCAACAGCCAGCGGCTATTCAGGTGGTTATCCGGCCCCACGTTGCCGGTCAGAGTGAAGCTATGCAGATTCCCGTCGACGTTGAGCTTAACCGGCAGCGATTTCCCCGCCGCTTTATCCGCCGGAGACGGTAAGCTACTGCTCATATTTTGCAGGTCGCTGGTGATACCGACCTTGTAGGTCGCGCTGCCGTGATAAGGAAGCTCAATAGCAACGTTACCTTTCCACGGTACGCTGCCTTTAAGCGCGTCGTTAAGCTGTTTTGGCAGCACGCCCGTTTTCGCTGGCTGCCAGTCCGCCTGCATATTGACGCCCACCTGATAGGATTTCTCTCCCTCATTGGTGGTGAAATCGACGTTCAGCGGCTGATTGAACCAGGTGGCGGTCAGCGGCTCGCTCGTCAGGTTGCCATTATCAAAGCTGAAGCGGCCTTTGAGGTTATGCAGCGTGCTGTCGAGCGGTTTGATAAACAGGCTATTATTGTTCAGCGCGACGTTACCCGTGGCCTTCACCAGCTCGCCATCCAGCGGGATATCAAGATGTAAGCGAGCGCTCACATCACCATCAAGCTGGAGCTCTTCGAGGGTCGCACCCAGGGATTTGTCGAGCGGCGTCTGCTGGAAATACGGGCCAACCGCTTTACCAGGACCGTTAATATCGGCATCAATCAGCAGCTTCTCTTTGGCGTAGTCTGGAATCGACGCATTCAGGTTGCTGGCGGTCACGCCGCCAAGCGCCGCTTTATCCGCCTTCATCCACAGGCCAGCATTGATAAAGTTAAGCTCGATATTCAGATTGGTCAGCGCCGGCCAGTCCGGCTGGAAGGCAAAGGTCGCATCGTGCAGCGGCACATAGACCTGGAACTGTCCTTCGTTATGCTCGTACGGGAACAGGTGTGGGTTACCGCCGTAAACCAGAGTGGCGTTCTCCGCTTTACCCGCCTTGATAGCACCACTCAGGTAGTCAACAAGCGCTTTCCCCATCAGGTTTTCAGGGAAGTAACGCCACGCCTGCCCACCGTCGTCAGTACTGATACCGGCCAGAATCCCCAGCCACGGCTGGTCGTCCTTCGGCTGCAGATAGCGGAAACCGCCCGCGGCACGAACGCCCGTCGCCGTGACATCGATATCACGCCCATCGAGCATGAAGCCTCTACCGTCATTGACCCAGTTCAGGGTCGCAACGCCGTTGGCAATCTCCAGCGGTGCGCGGAAGACGTGTTCGTACGGCATCTTCGCGTCTTTCATCGCAACATGCAGCGAGCCATTTTCCAGGCTACCGGCAATGTACCCGGAGACGTTCTCAGCGCCAGGCAACAGTTTCCACTGCTTCCAGCCTAGGTTATTCCAGCTCGCGTTAAAGCGGGTTTTGCCCGTGTCCTGAAGCGGGATATCAATTGCCAGCGCATCGACCATGCCCGCAGGCTGCGCGGTGCGCCAGATGTCGGCGACGTCAGGTGAAAGTTTTTCAGCGATCGGCAGCAGGCCGTTTAAGCCAGCCGGTGAGAGATGGCTCGCGCGGATACGCAGTTCGTCACTGCGCTTATTGTTCGGCCCCCCAACTTCTTGAGCCGGGATCCATGCCAGCGCCAGTGCCCCGCGAGGCCACGGCGTATCGTCAATCGTGATACGGGTATCCGGAATGCGGAGCTCCCAGCCCTGTTTCTCACGCGACAGGTGCGCGGTGAGGTTATCCACCGCCAGATGGTGATCCTGCTGGTCGCCCTGCCAGCTGGCGCCACCCTGTTTCAGCCAGACATCGCCGTTGGCGATTTCGCCTTTATCCAGCGAAGCCCAGCCTTCAAGGCTAAAGCGAGCGCTGGTCAGCGCGATATTGTCCTGCATCCACTGTCCCAGCCACGGCTTCACATCGATGTCGTCAGCCTGGAGCCAGATGCGGCCTTTATTCAGCAGACCATTTTCATCACGCAGATCCATACGCACTTTCATCACCCCGTGCTGCCCGGTGAGGCTCGAGAGGCTAAGCTCCCCTTCGGCGCGGTGACGGTTGTCATTGTTGACCCAGGTGAGCTGCGGAATGGCAAGTTCAGCACGCTGGCCGGAGAGCGTCAGGAAGCTGAGATGGCTATCGCGCAGGGTGAAGTGGTCAAACTGGCGCAAGAACAGATCGCCGACGCGGTCGCCCTTCAGGCCATCGCCGCCGTCGTTATTCTGTAGCGGCGTATTGGTATGAATTTGCAGCTGCCAGAAGGTCAGCTCGCGAAACTGCCAGCGCATGTGCAGCAGGCTTTGCCAGACATCCAGCGCCATCGAAGCACGTTTGATAGACAGTTCGCCGCCGTCGTTCATCGCAACGTGGATATCGCGCACGTCCAGCGTCGGGCCGAAGTTTTGCCAACTGGCGTGGATCTGGGAGGCGGAAACCGGCAGCCCAGTGACCGCTTCAATTCTGGTCAGCAGTTCAGGGCGCCATTTATCCAGATGTGGCAAGGCGAGACGCAGGCCGCTCACCAGCAGCGCGACAACGACAATCAGTGTGGCAACGGTGAGCAGTAAAATCCCCGGCAATCGCCTCACGCATCTCTCCTTGGGTCGCAGCAGGCTGCGTAATTACATCATAACCACATCAAACTGCTCCGGGTTATAGAGCGGTTCAATCTGGACTTTAACCTGCTTGCCGACAAAAATTTCTACTTCTGCCAGCGCGTGAGACTCTTCGCCTTTCAGCGTTTCGGCCACGGATGGAGAAGCGTATACCAGGAAGCGATCGGAATCATAAGCGTGATGCACGCGCACAATTTCACGCATAATCTCATAGCACACCGTCTCAACGGTTTTCACCGTACCACGCCCATGGCAGGTCGGGCATTCTGTGCAGAGCACGTGTTCGACGCTCTCGCGCGTACGCTTACGGGTCATCTCTACCAGCCCCAGCGGCGAGAAGCCGTTAACGCTGGTTTTCACGCGGTCTTTGCTCAACGCTTGTTCCAGCGAGTGCAGTACCCGACGACGGTGGTCTTCGTTATTCATATCGATAAAATCGATGATGATAATGCCGCCAAGGTTACGCAAGCGCAGCTGACGCGCAATCGCCTGAGTCGCTTCAATATTGGTGTTGAAAATGGTGTCATCAAGATTACGGTGCCCAACAAAAGCCCCGGTGTTGATGTCGACGGTGGTCATCGCTTCGGTCTGGTCGATAACCAGATAACCACCGGACTTGAGCTCAACTTTACGCTCCAGCGCTCGCTGGATTTCATTCTCAACGTCGAACAGATCAAAGATAGGCTGGCGGCCACTGTAATGCTCAAGCTTGTTGGTCATTTCAGGCATGTATTCAGCCGTGAATTCCATTAACGCTTCGTAGGTCAAACGGGAATCAACGCGAATTTTATCCAGCTGAGCGTCCGCAAAGTCGCGCAGGACACGCTGCGCCAGCGCCAGCTCACCGTACATCTGGTAGCGAGTCTGTGGGCGCTTCTTACGCTCCATCACTTTGGTCCAGACGCGCTTAAGATAGGCGGCGTCAGAGGCTAAATCCTCTTCACACACCCCTTCTGCCGCGGTACGGATGATAAAGCCGCCCTGCTCATCGCAATAATCCGCGACCACTTTCTTTAAGCGATCGCGCTCGGCTTCACTTTCAATACGCTGCGACACGCCGACGTGCGAAGCGCCGGGCATAAAGACCAGATAACGAGAAGGTAACGTGATGTCGGTAGTCAGACGCGCGCCTTTGGTCCCCAGGGGATCTTTCACCACCTGTACCATCAGGTCCTGGCCCTGACGCACCAGTTCAGAAATATCGCGGACGGTGAACTGCTTTTGCTCTTCACCCGCCACACATTCGGTATGCGGCATGATGTCGGAAGCGTGAAGGAACGCTGCCTTATCGAGACCAATATCTACAAAAGCCGCCTGCATACCTGGTAAGACACGACTAACACGACCTTTGTAGATATTGCCTACTATTCCGCGTCGCGCTTCACGCTCAATATGAATTTCCTGCAAAATGCCGCCATCGATATACGCCACTCGCGTCTCCGATGGCGTCACGTTAACTAATAGTTCAGCCGTCATGTGTATCCCTTTTTTCACGTAGCGAGTTAAAGTTACTCAGCAACTCATACGTTTCCACCAGCGGTAAGCCGACTACGGCGTGATAGCTGCCATTTATCTTCCTGACGAAACAGCCACCCAGCCCTTGAATACCATATGCACCTGCTTTATCTAAAGGTTCGCCGCTCGCAACATAGTCTGCAATGTCTTCCTCGGAAAGCATCCGGAAGGTCACTTCCGTCACGACCAGGCAGTCGAGCGTATGCTGGCTATCTGCCAGCGCAACGGCGGTCATCACCTGATGGGTATTCCCTGATAGCTTACGCAGCATCGCGGCGGCATGCGCCGCATCGCGAGGTTTTTCCAGCACTTCACCGTTAAGCACCACAATCGTATCAGCCCCCAGAACGGGGAGGTCGTGACGGGCTAACGCAACGCCCGCCTGCGCTTTCTCTCGCGCCAGACGCGCCACGTATTGCTGCGCCGGCTCCTGTGGGCGACGCAGTTCTTCGATACCGGGAACCACTTTCTCAAACGTCATGCCTAGCTGAGTGAGAAGTTCCTGGCGACGCGGGGAACCTGAAGCAAGATAGAGAGATACCATAACGACCTTATTGAACGGCAAATTGCTGGCGAACTTTACGCATCAGAAGAAATATCCACGGCCAGAGCACGCCGTTTACTACACTACTCCAGAACACTTCAGGTCGGAAAGAGACGTTGATCACTAAAAACTCTGCCCAGAAAACAATAATATCCGTCGCGAGCGAGAGCAGTATAACCACCAACGCCTGTTGCCAGAGCGCCAGGTTGCGGAACAGCTGATATTTCAGCGCCACCAGATACGCCACAATGCTCAACGACAGCGCGCGCACGCCAAGCGTTGATCCACTGATGAGATCAAGTATGGCACCCATCACCAGACCCGTACCCACATTCACGCGGTGCGGCAGCGCCAGTGACCAGTAAAGCAGAATGAGCAGCACCCAGTTTGGCCGGAAGACGGTAAGGTCGTCCGGCCAGGGCATAACCTGTAGCAGCAGTGCGATAAGAAACGAGAGCCAGATTACCCAGCGTCCCTGGCTACGGTAGCTTGCCACTATTGCCCTCCTGCAGAGGGTTGTGGTGGCGGCGTACCCGCAGGCGGTGTGGCTAACCCGGTTGCCGGCGCGGGAAGCTGCGGCCCCATGGTTTCAGGAGACGGTAGTACCTGAGGCATCATCTGCATAAGACGCTCGTTGGCTACGCGATGAACCTCTTCCGGCGTCATCGGGTTAGTGCCGTTACGATCCGCGCCCCACAGCAGCAGCAGATAGCGTAAACGCTGCAGGCCCGCCGTTGGACGCGCCTGAATCACCGTGTACGCGCGCTGCGTATCCAGCTTAACAGACGACACCACGCCAACCGGATAACCTTCCGGGAAACGACCACCCAGACCGGATGTCACCAGCACATCGCCGACACGAATGTCGGTATTGGCTGGCAGATGCTCCAGTTGGAGATCGTCAGTGCAGCCGTTACCGGCGGCAATCACACGAATATCGTTACGCAGAACCTGAATCGGCAGTGCGTGGGTGGCATCGCAAATCAGCAGCACGCGGCTGGTGAGCTTGGCGACGGCCACAACCTGACCCACAACGCCTTTGTCGCTGATCACTGGCTGGCCTTCGTAAACACCGTTTACGCTGCCTTTGTCGATAACCACCTGGTCGCTGTAGGGATCGTTAACCGTTGAGATCACCTGCGTCACCATTTTTTGTTCGTCCTGGCGCAGCGGTGAACCTAACAGTTCACGTAAACGGGCATTTTCTTGTTTGTACTGACCGAGCATCAGCAGGTCGCTATTTTTCAGCAGCAGTTCCTGACGCAGTGCACGGTTTTCGAGCTCGAGCTGATCGCGTGAAGCCAGCGTTTGAGAAACGCTATCAAGCAGTTCACGAGGACCATTGGAAACAAAGTAGAAAGGACTGACGGCAGTATCCATGTATGTTCGGATTTGACTGAACATACCGAGGCGGCTATCGGCGATAATGACACCCAGCGCCACCAGCACCGCCAGAATAAGGCGAATCTGCAGCGACGGGCCACGGCTAAAAATGGGCTTCATAGGCTATGCGTATTCTCGTGTCAGTGAAATAGAGGGTAGCCTTCTGGCTACCCTGAACCTCATGCTGACTACTCTTCGCTAAACAAGTCGCCGCCGTGCATGTCGATCATTTCCAGCGCCTTGCCGCCGCCACGCGCTACACAGGTCAGCGGATCTTCAGCAACGACAACTGGAATACCGGTTTCTTCCATTAACAGGCGGTCAAGGTTGCGCAGCAGCGCGCCACCACCGGTCAGAACCATACCGCGCTCGGAGATGTCGGAAGCCAGTTCTGGCGGGCACTGTTCCAGTGCAACCATGACTGCGCTCACGATGCCAGTCAGTGGCTCCTGCAGCGCTTCGAGAATTTCGTTGGAGTTCAGCGTGAAGCCGCGCGGAACACCTTCTGCCAGGTTACGGCCACGCACTTCGATTTCACGCACTTCGTCACCCGGGTAAGCGGAGCCGATTTCGTGCTTGATACGTTCTGCGGTAGCTTCACCAATCAGAGAACCGTAGTTACGGCGAACATAATTGATAATCGCTTCATCGAAGCGGTCACCACCGATACGTACGGAGGAGGAGTAAACCACACCGTTCAGGGAGATAACGGCAACTTCAGTGGTACCACCGCCGATATCCACAACCATGGAGCCGGTTGCTTCAGAAACCGGCAGACCTGCACCAATTGCAGCAGCCATTGGCTCTTCAATCAGGAACACTTCACGAGCGCCAGCGCCCTGAGCGGATTCACGGATCGCACGGCGTTCAACCTGGGTTGCGCCAACCGGTACACAAACCAGTACGCGCGGGCTTGGGCGCATAAAGCTGTTGCTGTGAACCTGTTTGATAAAGTGCTGGAGCATTTTCTCGGTGACGAAGAAGTCAGCGATAACGCCATCTTTCATCGGGCGAATCGCCGCGATGTTACCTGGCGTACGGCCCAGCATCTGTTTTGCGTCATGACCTACAGCGGCCACACTTTTCGGTGAACCGGCACGATCCTGACGAATGGCGACCACGGAAGGCTCATTCAATACGATGCCTTGTCCTTTTACGTAAATCAGGGTATTCGCGGTACCCAGGTCAATGGACAGGTCATTGGAAAACATGCCACGAAATTTTTTCAACATACTAAGGGATAATCCTGAAAGCTGGGGCGGAAAAATAAAATCCGCTTACTTTACCAACCACACGCAGCAGCGACAAGGCGCAAAAATCATCTGCAACGGTGAAAATTAGTGCAGTTCGTTACCTTTGTTACAAATCCAACCTGAGTCCTTCAGTGCAGGAATACTCACTGCCGCTCCATCCTGGATTTGTCCCTGTCAAAGGTCGACACATGCATGTGTGCGTCTTTTTTCCCGGCGAGCAGACATGCACACTCCCGAAAAAAACCGCGCGCGTTATTCTACGTGATAAACACGTTAAACAGCAGGTCAAACCGAATATCTTTGCGAATATTTTTTCACATTTGAGTCAAGTGGCTGGGAAGCAGCAAAAAAATCCCCCTGACCGCCGAAAACTCCGCATTTGGTCAGCTCTTGCCACTCGCCCCGGCTGCGGACTCCGGCGGCGAAAACCTGAATCGACGTTCCCTTACAGGCCTCAACCAGACTTTGAACCAACAGCTGGTTCTGACTGCGTTTTTCAATATTGCGCACCAGTACCGGATCTAGCTTAATCAACTCAACCTCAAGCTGCTTAATCCAGGTGGTACTGACTAAGGCTAAACCTGCCTGCGTTACCGCAACCCGAACGCCTAATGCATGAATTAAACGTACGACTGGCTGTAAACGCGTCATATGTTGACAGACATCTACCTCTGCAAGTTCAAAAATAATCCGTCGACGTTGAGATTTCTCGCACTGCATCAAAGTATCACGCAGCCAACGCTGGAAACGCGGGCGAATAAGCGACTCGACCGTCACCTGAATTGCCAGATTTTCCTCAGGCCAAAACCCCAGGAATGGGATCAGACGAGTGATCTGCTGGCGGTCGTATTCTTCACCGAGGCCAAACTCCAGCACCATCGGCATATATTCCGCGGCGATAACCTCTTCTTTACCGTCAAAAATACGGCACATCAGTTCTCGGTGATGAACGCTGCCGTCGAGGTTGACCGCCGGTTTTTGGTAAAGGCGCGGGCCGCCGCGGCTGAGCATCTGCTCAATCAAAGTGCGCCAGCGGACGTTGCCGCGCCCTTTCTCCGGCAGCGAGTCATCGTATATCGCCCAACTGTTGCTGCCCTGTAGCACCGCGTTGCGTACCGCCGCCTCGGCGTGTTCCATCACCTGTTCGGTGGTCTGCCCGCCGCGCCAGGCGCAAATGCCGATGTGCATCATGTCATCGCGATCGAGGATTTTCGCCAGCGGCAGGCCATCAATGGCTTTGAGCAGTTGCCCGGCGATGCTGTCGGCTTCTTTTAAGGTGCGATGCGGTAGCAGGACGGTAAAGTCACTGCGGCGATAGCGCGCCAGCAGCGCACCGGGATAACGCATAATAAAGGTAGAAAGCAGGTTGATGAGCGTAAAGACATGTTCTTCCGCCGCGGCCCGGCCCCAGTTGTCGCGCAAGAAGTCAAAGTCCGGCAGGCGGATCATCATCACGATACCGTGAGAGCCGACGTTTTCCTGGTCGTCGAGCAGCGTCGCGAGCTGATTATCAAAGAACAGTCGGTTGCTGAGGCCAGTTTTCGAGTCCTGAGCCGCGTAGGAGCGAATCAGCGTGTCCAGGCGGCTGCGCTGTTCTCCGGCAAACTGAATTTCAGAAAGTAGCATATCCAGTGCCGAACTGGTGCGGGCGGGCCATTCATGGATATTACCTTTGACTTTCGGCCCGCGCTCGCCGTTAAGAATACGAATAGAGCGCAGCTCCAGCAGCTCTTCCCCCGCAAGCTGTCGACGCAGCCAGCGCACGGCGATAAAGACCACCAGCACCATAAAGGCAATCGTAATGGTCAACGGCGCGGTGGTCATCAACGAGCGGAAGTAGTTGGCCATCGGGTCCTGATAGACCAGATGAATCTTCATGCCGGGGTGCTTGAGCGATGGAACTTCCATTTCGCGGAATTGATAGTGGCTGCCAACCGGCTGATAGCTGCTGGTGCGGCTATGGTGGAACAGCGCCTTTCCATTCAGCGTGAAATCGATACGGACGATATCGAGCGGCACCATGATTTCATCAAGCTGATGGTCGAGCTTATCGAACGGTGTGTTAATGAGGCGGTTATCCAATACCGTTGCCACGGCCTGCACGCGATTGGCTATCTTGTACTGTATGCCGTTATAAAAACTCAGTGAGGAGCCAATTAACGTCACAAAGATGGTAAGCCCAGTTAAGAGCGTAAAAAAGGCTGAGAACTTCGTCGTTAATCGCATCCCTGTGTTAACTCCGTAGGTTAATCGTCCCCGACAGAGAGCCGGGCGCCTGTGTTCGCACATTACTATCAGAAGTAAGCACTAACATATCAAACCAGGTCGGCATACTACCAAACCTGGCGGATCTGGCAATTTATTGCGCCAAATCGCCAACAAATAATGATAAACGAGTATAGTCCCCGGTAAATTTTTTCACTATCAGTCCATGTAAGGAAGGGTTATGCAGGCACTCATCTTAGAACAGCAGGATGGTAAAACTATCGCCGCAGTGAAGGCCGTTGACGACAGTCTGCTGCCGCAGGGTAACGTCACTGTCGATATCCAGTGGTCCAGCCTGAACTATAAAGACGCTCTCGCTATCACCGGAAAAGGGAAAATCATTCGTAACTTCCCGATGGTGCCAGGCATCGACTTTGCCGGGACGGTTCACACCAGCGATGATGCGCGCTTTACGCCGGGCCAGCAGGTGCTGCTGACCGGTTGGGGCGTGGGCGAAAACCATTGGGGCGGCCTGTCCGAGCGCGCACGCGTCAACGGCGACTGGCTAGTACCGCTGCCCGCTGGCCTGGATGGACGCAAAGCCATGATCATCGGCACCGCGGGCTTCACCGCGATGCTGTGCGTGATGGCGCTGGAAGATGCAGGTGTGCGCCCTGAAGACGGCGAGATCGTGGTGACCGGCGCCAGCGGTGGCGTGGGCAGTACCGCTATCGCCCTGCTGCACAAACTGGGTTATCAGGTCGCGGCGGTGTCTGGTCGTGAAAGCACCCATAGCTACCTTCGCGCGCTGGGGGCAAACCGCATTCTGGGCCGTGATGAGTTCGCGGAAACCCGTCCGTTGGAAAAACAGATCTGGGCCGGTGCGGTTGATACCGTTGGCGATAAAGTGCTGGCCAAAGTGCTGGCGCAGATGAACTACGGCGGTTGCGTCGCGGCCTGCGGCCTGGCCGGTGGCTTTGCGCTGCCGACTACCGTGATGCCGTTCATCCTGCGTAACGTTCGTCTGCAGGGCGTGGATTCAGTGATGACACCGGCGGCACGCCGCGCGGAAGCATGGAAACGTCTGGTTACCGATTTACCTGAGTCCTTCTTCGCACAGAGCGCAACGGAGATAAGTCTTTCTCAAGCGCCTGAATTTGCGGATAAAATCATCAGCAACCAGATTCAGGGCCGAACTTTGGTGAAAATCGACTAAGCACTTATTTTTCAAGGCGCACTCGCGTTAATTCGACTCCTCCGCCATGCTTAACAAAAGCCTGCCGGAGGAAGTCATGAAATCCCGTAAATTAACTGAAGCAGACGTCACCGCCGAGTCTGTTTTTATGCTTCAGCGCCGCCAGGTGCTGAAGATGCTTGGTATCAGCACCGCTGCCGCCTCACTTCCACTGCACGCCTCCAGTCTGACTGACTGGTTTAAAGGTAACGACCGACCGCCGGCCCCGGCGGGAAAACCGCTGACGTTCAGCAAGCCAGATGAATGGCAGAACAAGCTCACGCTGACGCCAGAAAACAAAGTCACCGGCTATAACAACTTCTATGAGTTTGGCCTCGATAAAGCCGACCCCGCCGCTAACGCCGGTAGCCTCCCCATCGACCCATGGAAGCTCACCATTGGTGGTGAAGTCGCAAAGCCGATGACGCTCGATCATGACGATTTAACCAAACGGTTCCCGCTGGAACAGCGCATCTACCGTATGCGCTGCGTCGAGGCCTGGTCGATGGTAGTACCGTGGATTGGTTTCCCACTGCATAAACTACTGGCCGCCGTCGAGCCCACCAGCAATGCAAAGTACGTGGCATTTAAGACGCTTTACTCCCCGGAAAACATGCCCGGGCAGAAAGACCGATTTATCGGCGGTGGTCTTGCGTATCCTTATATAGAAGGATTACGCCTGGACGAAGCCATGAACCCGCTAACGCTACTCACCGTCGGTGTCTACGGCAAAGCGCTGCCGCCGCAAAACGGTGCGCCAATCCGTCTGACGGTTCCGTGGAAGTACGGCTTTAAGGGGATAAAGTCTATCGTCAGTATCATGCTGACCCGTGAGCGCCCGGATTCCACCTGGAACCTCGCCGCCCCGGACGAATACGGGTTCTTTGCCAACGTGAATCCGCACGTCGATCATCCACGATGGTCCCAGGCGACGGAGCGTTTTATTGGCTCTGGCGGTATTCTTGATGTTCAGCGCCAGCCAACGCTACTGTTTAACGGCTATGCGGATGAAGTGGCTTCGCTCTATCGTGGAATGAATTTGCGGGAGAATTTTTGATGCGTTTAACGGCAAAACAAGTCACCTGGCTGAAGGTTTTCCTGCATCTTGCGGCTTTTTTGCCGTTTGTCTGGCTGTTCTGGGCCGTCTCACAGGGGCAGCTAAGTGCTGATCCAGTGAAAGATATTCAGCATTTTACCGGTAGGATGGCTCTGAAATTACTGCTGGCGACCTTGTTGGTCGCCCCGCTGGCGCGCTACGCTAAACAACCGCTGCTGATTCGCACCCGGCGATTACTGGGATTGTGGTGCTTTGCATGGGCGACTATTCACCTCACCAGCTATAGCGTTTTGGAACTGGGGATTCAGAATTTGTCGCTATTAGGCCAGGAAATCGCCACACGTCCTTATCTTCTGCTGGGATTTGCCTGCTGGCTGATTTTATTGGCCCTGGCGGTGACGTCTACTCAAGCGATGCAGCGAAAATTAGGCCGACGCTGGCAGCTTTTGCATAACTTCGTCTATCTTGTCGCGATCCTCGCACCGATACATTTCCTGTGGTCGGTAAAGATTATCTCACCACAACCGGTTATCTACGCGGCCATCGCCGTCGTGCTTTTAGCCTGCCGTTATAAGAAGTTTCGCCAGTGGTGGCGCTAGTTTCATGATATGTGCGGTTTACCGCAATTCTCTTATAGTCAGACGTTCTTTACACGATAGCAGTTGATAATCTTCCCTGATAAGACCAGTATTTAGCTGCCAAATGCTACGAAATAGTTATAATGTGCGACCTTGGTTTTCCCGACCGGGTTTTTAACCCCCTGAAAGGGTGACAATCGCGCATCGAAGGTATATTTTGTTTTTTACCCGAGAATTGCAGGAGATAGCAGCACAATGACTGACAAGTTTCGCATTTTGCTTTTGAACGGTCCGAACCTGAATATGTTAGGCACCCGTGAGCCAGAGAAGTACGGCACGCTGACGCTTTCCCAGATCGTAAGCCGCTTAACCGCGGAAGCTGAAACCCTGAACGTCACGCTCGACAGCCTGCAATCCAACGCCGAGTACGTCCTCATCGACCGTATTCATCAGGCTAAAGACAATATTGACTATATCCTGATTAATCCGGCCGCGTTCACGCACACGAGCGTTGCCCTTCGCGATGCGTTGCTGGCGGTGAGCATCCCGTTTATCGAGATCCACCTGAGCAACGTTCATGCGCGCGAACCATTCCGCCATCATTCGTATCTGTCTGATATCGCTTCTGGCGTTATCTGCGGACTCGGGGCTGACGGCTATTCATACGCTTTACAGACGGCGGTAAAACGCCTGTCACAATCAAACTAAACAAAGAGTACGGAACCCACTCATGGATATTCGTAAGATTAAAAAACTGATCGAGCTGGTCGAAGAGTCTGGCATCAACGAACTGGAAATTTCTGAAGGTGAAGAGTCAGTGCGCATCAGCCGCTCTGCTCCGAACACCGGTATTCCAGTGATGCAGCAGGCCTACGCAGCGCCTGTCATGCAAGCGCAAGCACCTGTTGCTGCAGCACCAGCTGCTGCTGAAGCTCCGGCTAAAGCTGAAATCAGTGGTCACATCGTACGTTCCCCAATGGTTGGTACTTTCTATCGCACCCCAGGCCCGGACGCGAAAGCCTTCGTGGAAGTTGGTCAGAAAGTAAACGTAGGCGATACCCTGTGCATCGTTGAAGCGATGAAAATGATGAACCAGATCGAAGCTGACAAAGCAGGGACTGTGAAAGCAATCCTGGTAGAAAGCGGTCAGCCAGTTGAATTTGACGAGCCTCTGGTCGTCATCGAGTAACGAGGCGAAGATGCTGGATAAAATTGTCATCGCCAACCGCGGCGAGATCGCACTGCGTATTCTTCGTGCCTGTAAAGAACTGGGCATCAAGACCGTGGCTGTGCACTCCACTGCGGACCGCGATTTAAAACACGTACTGCTGGCGGATGAAACGGTCTGTATTGGCCCGGCTCAGTCCGTAAAAAGCTACCTGAACATCCCGGCTATCATCAGCGCTGCTGAGATCACCGGTGCTGTTGCGATTCACCCAGGCTACGGCTTCCTCTCTGAGAACGCCAACTTTGCCGAGCAGGTTGAACGTTCCGGCTTCATCTTCATCGGCCCGAAAGCCGACACTATTCGCCTGATGGGTGACAAAGTGTCCGCGATCACCGCGATGAAGAAAGCAGGCGTACCAACCGTTCCAGGTTCTGACGGCCCGCTGGGCGAAGATATGGATGTTAACCGCGCTCATGCTAAACGCATCGGCTACCCGGTTATCATCAAAGCCTCCGGCGGCGGCGGCGGTCGCGGCATGCGTGTAGTGCGCAGCGACGCAGACCTGGCGCAGTCCATTGCCATGACCAAAGCGGAAGCTAAAGCAGCTTTCAGCAACGACATGGTTTATATGGAAAAATACCTGGAAAATCCTCGCCACGTCGAGATTCAGGTACTGGCTGACGGTCAGGGCAACGCTATCTATCTGGCTGAACGCGACTGCTCCATGCAGCGTCGTCACCAGAAAGTTGTCGAAGAAGCACCAGCACCGGGCATCACTCCGGAACTGCGTCGCTACATCGGCGAACGCTGCGCGAAAGCGTGCGTGGATATCGGCTACCGTGGCGCGGGTACTTTCGAGTTCCTGTTCGAAAACGGCGAGTTCTATTTCATTGAAATGAACACCCGTATCCAGGTAGAGCATCCGGTTACTGAGATGATCACCGGCGTTGATCTTATCAAAGAGCAGCTGCGTATCGCTGCCGGTCAGCCGCTGTCCATCAAGCAAGAAGAAGTCCATGTCCGTGGCCATGCGGTAGAATGCCGTATCAACGCCGAAGACCCAGACACCTTCCTGCCAAGCCCGGGTAAAATTACTCGCTTCCACGCGCCGGGCGGTTTTGGCGTTCGTTGGGAATCTCATATCTACGCTGGCTACACCGTACCACCGTACTATGACTCAATGATCGGCAAACTCATCTGCTACGGTGAGACCCGCGACGTGGCTATTGCTCGCATGAAGAACGCGCTGCAGGAACTGATCATCGACGGTATCAAAACCAACGTTGATCTGCAGATGCGTATCATGACCGACGAGAACTTCCAGCATGGTGGTACCAACATCCACTACCTGGAGAAAAAACTCGGATTACAGGAAAAATAATCCTGTTATCGCAGCAAAAGGCCGGATTTTCCGGCCTTTTTTCTTTTTCTCTCCCCTCATCTTTTCCTTGCGGTACAATCCCCGCTTTCTTCATCCACAAGGGACAAAAAATGGACAAGCGTTTTGTTCAGGCCCATAAAGAGGCGCGCTGGGCGCTTTGGCTAACCCTTCTCTATCTTGCTGCGTGGTTAGCGTGTGCTTACTTACCTGATTCCACGCAGGGTTTCACCGGCCTGCCGCACTGGTTTGAAATGGCCTGCCTGCTGATGCCGCTGGTTTTTATTTTGCTCTGCTGGCTGATGGTCCGCTTTGTCTTCCGCGACATCCCGCTGGAGGATAAAGATGCAAACTGAGATTATCGTTGTACTAGTGCTTTATCTGTTCGTGGTGTTCGGCCTGTCGCTGTATGCGATGCGTAAACGCAGCACCGGCTCTTTCCTAAGCGAGTATTTCCTCGGCAGTCGCTCGATGGGCGGCTTTGTGCTGGCCATGACGCTGACCACCACCTACATCAGCGCCAGTTCGTTTATCGGAGGGCCGGGTGCCGCCTATAAATACGGGCTGGGCTGGGTGCTGCTGGCGCTAATCCAGGTGCCGACGATCTGGCTGTCGCTGGGGGTACTCGGTAAGAAGTTCGCCATTCTGGCACGACGCTATAACGCGATTACCCTCAATGACATGCTGCAGGCGCGCTACCAGAACCGCGCGGTGGTGTGGATTGCCAGTATCAGCCTGTTGGTTGCTTTCGTCGGGGCGATTGCGGTGCAGTTTATCGGCGGCGCACGCCTGCTGGAGACGGCAGCGGGCATTAAGTATGAGAACGGCCTGCTGATCTTTGGCATCACCATTGCGCTGTACACCGCCTTCGGCGGCTTCCGCGCTAGCGTGCTCAACGACACCATGCAGGGTATGGTGATGCTGATTGGCACCATCGTGCTGCTGGTTGGCGTGGTACATGCTGCTGGCGGACTGCATAACGCCGTCGATACGCTGGAGCAGATTAATCCGCAGCTGGTCTCGCCGCACGGTGCAGACGATATCCTGACGCCAACCTTTATGACCTCCTTCTGGGTGCTGGTCTGTTTTGGGGTGATTGGCCTGCCGCATACCGCCGTTCGCTGTATCTCTTATAAAGACAGTAAGGCAGTGCATCGCGGGATTATCATCGGCACCATCGTGGTGGCGGTACTGATGCTGGGGATGCACCTGGCGGGCGCGCTGGGCCGCGCCGTGCTGCCGCATCTGACCGTGCCGGATCTGGTTATCCCAACGCTGATGGTGCAGGTATTACCGCCGTGGGCGGCTGGTCTGTTCCTTGCCGCGCCGATGGCCGCTATTATGTCGAACGTGAACGCCCATCTGCTGCAGGCGTCGGCGACCATCATTAAAGATCTGTGGCTCAGCGCGAGCCCGACTAAAATTCGTAATGAGCACCGCATTAAGCGTATCTCCACCTGGACGACGCTGGTGCTCGGTATTCTGATGATGCTCGCCGCCTGGCGTCCGCCGGAGATGATTATATGGCTGAACCTGCTCGCCTTCGGTGGGCTGGAAGCGGTGTTCCTGTGGCCATTAGTGCTCGGTCTGTACTGGGAGCGTGCGAACGCTGCCGGGGCGCTGAGTGCCATGATTGTCGGCGGTGTGCTGTACGCCGTGCTGGCCACATTTAACGTTCAGTACCTGGGCTTCCATCCGATTGTGCCTTCGTTACTGCTAAGTTTGCTGGCGTTTGTGGTCGGGAACCGTTTTGGTCAACCCGTCCCACAGGCTGCCGTAATTTCTTCTGATAAATAAAGAGTTTTGCCATGCCGTGGATCCAACTGAAACTGAACACAACCGGCGAGAATGCCGAAGATCTTAGCGATGCGCTGATGGAAGCCGGTTCGGTCTCCATCACCTTCCAGGATACGCATGACACGCCGGTCTTTGAGCCGCTGCCGGGTGAAACGCGTCTGTGGGGCGATACCGACGTTATCGGCCTGTTCGATGCAGAAACCGACATGAAAGAAGTGGTTGCCATCCTGGAACAGCATCCGCTGTTGGGTGAAGGCTTCGCCCACAAAATTGAGCAGTTGGAAGATAAAGACTGGGAGCGCGAGTGGATGGATAACTTCCACCCGATGCGCTTTGGCGAACGCCTGTGGATCTGCCCAAGCTGGCGCGATGTGCCGGACGTTAACGCCGTTAACGTGATGCTCGATCCAGGCCTGGCCTTCGGCACCGGCACGCACCCAACCACCTCCCTGTGTTTACAGTGGCTGGACGGGCTGGACTTAACCGGCAAAACGGTTATCGACTTTGGCTGTGGCTCCGGGATCCTCGCGATCGCCGCGCTGAAGTTGGGTGCTGCGAAAGCAATCGGGATCGATATCGATCCGCAAGCCATTCAGGCTAGCCGAGATAACGCACAGCGTAACGGCGTTTCTGAACGTCTGGAACTGTACCTGCCACAGGATCAGCCAGAAGCCATGAAAGCCGATGTCGTGGTCGCAAACATCCTGGCTGGCCCATTACGCGAGCTGGCACCGTTAATCAGCGTGCTGCCGGTTACAGGCGGCCTGCTGGGGCTTTCTGGTATCCTGGCAAGCCAGGCGGAAAGCGTCTGCGAAGCCTATGCCGATCTCTTTGACCTCGACGCCGTCGTCGAGAAAGAAGAGTGGTGCCGTATTACTGGTCGCAAAAAATAATTCCTTCCCGTGGCCTCTCTGGAGGCCACAGCTTCACGCTTTTTGTACGCCCCTCACCCCATCCATGTGTTAAAATATCGACTTAACTCATTAAAGTTAAAAAATAAAAAACGCAGACCATTCAATGGATGATATGAAGGCGAAGGGTCTCCCGAGCACTGGGCTCGCTCAGCGAGGAGTATAAAAGCTGTCAGGCCGTGATGAATCAATCCCCGATTAACATCGAGACCACACTCAAAGCCCATCTTTCACCGCTTAACGTGACGATTGATGACGTTCTCTGACCACACCATTCTGCTCCGAGGGTGTGACCTGGATTGTCCTGAAGCAGCCCATGACGCTTTCAGAAGCGCAGCTGAAAAAATTCACCCACACGATGCACCATGACAATAACCGCCCGTACAGCCGCTCAATGGCCGTGTAGTTGTCGAATAAGCGGCAGAAGAGTGCCGGGATCATGTCCTGAAATGGGAGCATTGTCACACTATGTCACAATAATCTGCTGATTAAATCAGCAGATTATCTTGCCAGATCTCCCTGAGTCGAAGAAAAAGTGAGAAGTTACTCAAAAATATAGATGTAGATAAAATCGCCATAATTTTCTAATTAGATGATTTATATAATTAATTCTTTAGTGGTGACATCGCTTACTGCGATTCTTTGATCCACCTCAGAGGATTGGTTAAAGTTTGGCCTTTCATCTCGTGCAAAAAATGCGTAATATACGCCGCCTTGCAGTCACAGTATGGTCATTTCTTAACTCATGCGTATCGGACAACACCAGCTCAGAAATCGACTGATCGCAGCACCTATGGCAGGTATTACCGACCGGCCGTTCAGGACGCTGTGCTACGAGATGGGAGCAGGTTTAACCGTTTCCGAGATGATGTCGTCTAACCCGCAGGTCTGGGAAAGCGATAAGTCCCGCCTTCGGATGGTGCACATTGATGAACCAGGTATTCGTACCGTGCAAATTGCCGGAAGCGTGCCTGAAGAAATGGCAGATGCCGCGCGTATCAACGTGGAAAGTGGTGCCCAGATTATTGATATCAATATGGGTTGCCCGGCCAAAAAAGTGAATCGCAAGCTTGCAGGTTCAGCCCTTCTGCAATACCCCGACCAGGTGAAGTCAATCCTGACGGCGGTTGTCAGCGCAGTGGACGTTCCTGTTACGTTAAAGATTCGCACGGGTTGGTCGCCGGAACACCGTAACTGTGTAGAGATTGCCCAACTGGCCGAAGACTGTGGCAT
>NZ_CABTJS010000061.1:0-1951 GCF_902485085.1 uncultured Kluyvera sp. | reverse complement strand
GATACGGATTCTTTGGTTCTGCATGAGACCAGAGCTCCAATTATTTTATAGACGAAATAGTTACTCCTCAAACCCATTACGATTGATGGGAGAGTGTAACCGTTCTTACAGAGTTCCCCAATTGGGAACATTGTCTGGTATCGCTTTCGCAGTACCGGTGGCTCATATCGAACCGCTGTCAATATTAGACAAGCCCGCGCATTATACACAAATACCCATGCGATGCAACTCGTGTTTATAAATTAATCACTGTTTCCTGCGCAGTCGTTCCCAGACGAGTGTGTAAAAATGCAATCCATCGAAGTTATCTGGATAGCGCTTCGCGAATGCAGTGAATGCCTTTTGCTCATCTCCTCTTGCCTGCGCACACTGCCCGCATCCTTCCCGCCAACGGTGCTGACGACATGAGTTTACCCGCCCTCCCCTTCTTTTTTATTTATATGGTGCTAAACGCCTCGCTTTGCTGGCACGACGTGCGCACCGGCCTGCTGCCTAATCGGCTCACCTGCCCTTTGCTGTGGTCAGGGCTGCTTTTTCAGCTCTGCCTGAACCCCACTGCGGATGTCGTGAATGCCCTGTGGGGCGCTCTTGCTGGTTACGGTTTTATGGCTTTTTTGTATTGGGTATACCGAGGAATTCGCAGGCGTGAAGGATTAGGATATGGCGACGTTAAGTACCTGGCAGCACTCGGGGCATGGCACGGTTGGCATCAACTGCCGGGATTACTCCTGACGGCAAGCGTAATGGCCATCGCCTACATTGTTGGCGTAGCCTGCTACCGGCACTCTGTGACAGAGATAAAAAACCCGCTGCCGTTTGGCCCATTTCTGGGGGCTGCGGGTTTTATTATGGCGGGGATGTCCGCGTTTAGCCTTCAACCTTAATTTGTGATTGCAGGTAGTTTTGCAGACCAATTTTGCTAATCAGATCCAACTCGGTTTCCAGCCAGTCTATGTGATGCTCCTCTTCAGTGAGGATAGTAATCAGCATATCGCGGCTCACGTAGTCATGAACGCTATCAGCGTAGGCAATGGCTTCGCGCAAATCCTTCGCACCGTCCAGCTCAAGCTTTAAATCTGATTGCAGCATCTCTTCGACGTCTTCGCCAATATGCAGCTTGCCAAGGTCCTGCAGGTTGGGGATCCCTTCAAGAAATAGAATACGCTCGATGTACTGATCGGCGTGTTTCATTTCATCTATGGATTCGTGATATTCAATATCGTTGAGGCGCATCAGGCCCCAGTTTTTGAACATTCTCGCATGGAGAAAGTATTGGTTGATTGCGACAAGCTCGTTTCCCAATAATTTATTGAGATAATTTATTATCTTAACATCACCTTTCATTATATAGACCCTCCGCTTCCACTTATTGAAGCGTAGAACGGGCTACAGGGATGTCAAAAAAGAAATCCGAGCTTAGGCGATCTCTTTGAACTCTGGCATTTGCATTAATTCGTCTTCCATCACCTCGCGTGCAGCACGAACGCACTTACCGCATTGATTTCCAATAGGAATGCATTTTCTTAATTGCTGGAAAGACTGCGGATGAAACTGGCGCACTGCCTGGCGAATTTTTTTATCGCTGACGCCATTACACAAACAAACGTACATAACCACTCCCGTTCAATTTCTGAACAAAGTGTAAGTGAGAATAATTATGATTACAATAGCCAGACGCGAGAAGTCACGCGAAATAAGGGATCAAATCGTGCGGAAAATATAGTGGGGACGAATAACAAAAAACAAAAAGGGCACCGAAGTGCCCTTTTCAAGTGCAAAACTAATTAATCAATAATTAGCTCATTACTTTAGCAACAACGCCCGCACCTACAGTACGGCCGCCTTCACGGATTGCGAAACGCAGACCGTCGTCCATCGCGATTGGGTGGATCAGAGTCACAACCATCTTGATGTTGTCGCCTGGCATTACCATCTCAACGCCTTCTGGCAG
>NZ_CABTJS010000060.1:0-1539 GCF_902485085.1 uncultured Kluyvera sp. | reverse complement strand
TTGCCCGTCAGCAGCCAGGCTCGGCGCAGCGGCGGCCAGAATTTCCCCGGCGCTGGCGTCAGTTACGGTATCTGCCTGCTGATCATCTTCCACAGCACCTTCGCCTGCTGGTACCGCATCGTTAGTTTCGCCTTCGGCGCGCTCAGTCTCTTCCATCTGCTCATCGTGGGTAGTTTCCTTATTTTGTTTCGCTGGGGCGCTCATCAGGCCATCGATGGAGAAAATTCCTCCGCCTACGTTGGCGATTTCCGGTTGTTTGGCTGCGACTTTCTGCTCTTCTGCGACTTGCTCGTTAATTTCGTTTTCCCAGCTTTTTTCCGGCACGTTGCCGGCGGCAGCCAGGGTTTCTTCGGCTGGGTGCTGGTGATCGGATTCCGTCAGGTTCGCGTTGATATACGTCTGCAGGCTGACCGGGAAGTGGTGAACGTTTTCTGCGGCGCCACGGATGAGCGCGAAGATAGCAGCGCGCGAGTAGTCCAGGATGCCAGCGGTTTTACGCAGCGCTTCTGACCACTCTTTGAACGGGCTTTCTTTCTTGCTGACGATCTCCTTTGCGCGGCGGAAAACGCCGCCAGGGATATCGTGGATGTTGAAATCCATTGGCAGAGTGGCCAGCGCAATTTCAATGTCCAGAGTGTCAAGCGTGTGGGTAAGGTCCGGGTTGCGATCGGTCTTATTACCGCCGCCAGCATTGGTTTTAACGTCGGTACGCTGAATCAGCGCCACGCGGTTACCTTTCTGCCATTCTTTGACCAGCAGGCCGCGGTCGATGTGCTCAGTGGTCGCCCAGGCTTTCACGAACTGAATAACCAGGTTCAGCTCGCTGCGCTTGTCCTGCGGGAATACCGTCTTAACCGCGGCGGTCAGTTTCCACAGCGTCGGCATGTCGAAGGTCTTAACTTCCGTGACGTTCTCGGCGGCCAGCAGCAGGTTCTGGACGTATGTGTTATCTGTGTCCATTTCCAGCGCAGCGATTTGCGTCTGGGTTTCTTTGTTGATGCAGTAGACGTGCAGGTCTTCAGCAATGAACTGCGCCAGCAGCTGCACACGGAAGCCCATCGGCGCGAGGTTGTATTCAACGTTAACAATCTTGCTTTCGTGGCCGCCGTCTTCAACCTGTTCTGCGTCTGCGTCTGCGTCTGCGTCTGCGTCTGCGTCGCCAGCATCTTCCTGGTGGAAAGCATCCTGTGGCGCCGCGCCTTCTTTCAGATGCCAGGTGCGCTGGTCTTCGGCCAGTTCGTAGCGTTCGCACCAGGTATAATCAACCACGCCTTCTTCCGGCAGGTCATTAAACACAGGGAAGTCAGTACGGATTGCTTTCTGATAATCCTTACCGCGACCGGTCTCAATGCCAGCATCTTCCAGCTCAACATCGAGCTGCAGGTTGGCGCGCGCTTCGGATTTTGCACTGAACCAAATCACTGCATCTTTCTTGCCGGATTTCTGAGTGGCCTTAACCACATTAAAGAATTCCATGTGAGATCCTCTTTTTTGGGTGTTAGAATCCCCGGGCCATTGGTGGCGCCCATTGGGTGTTCA
>NZ_CABTJS010000059.1:0-1476 GCF_902485085.1 uncultured Kluyvera sp. | reverse complement strand
TTGCCCGTCAGCAGCCAGGCTCGGCGCAGCGGCGGCCAGAATTTCCCCGGCGCTGGCGTCAGTTACGGTATCTGCCTGCTGATCATCTTCCACAGCACCTTCGCCTGCTGGTACCGCATTGTTAATTTCGCCTTCGGCGCGCTCTGTCTCTTCCATCGGCTCATCGCTGGTGGTTTCCTCGGTTTGTTTGGCTGCGACTTTCTGCTCTGCTGCGACCTGCTCGTTAATTTCGTTTTCCCAGCTTTTTTCTGGCACGTGACCGGACGCTGCCAGGGTTTCTTCGGCTGGGTGCTGGTGATCGGATTCCGTCAGGTTCGCGTTGATATACGTCTGCAGGCTGACCGGGAAGTGGTGAACGTTCTCTGCGGCGCCCCGGATAAGCGCGAAGATAGCCGCGCGGGAATAATCCAGGATGCCAGCGGTTTTGCGGAGCGCTTCGGACCACTCTTTGAACGGACTTTGTTTCTTACTGACGATCTCTTTTGCACGACGGAAAACGCCGCCAGGGATGTCGTAGATGTTGAAATCCATTGGCAGAGTGGCAAGCGCAATATCAATGTCCAGAGTGTCCAGCGTGTGGACAAGGTCCGGGTTGCGATCTGTCTTATTACCGCCGCCAGCATTGGTTTTAACGTCGGTGCGCTGAATCAGCGCCACGCGGTTACCTTTCTGCCATTCTTTGACCAACAGTCCGCGGTCGATGTGCTCAGTGGTCGCCCAGGCCTTTACGAGCTGGATAATCTGGTTCAGCTCGCTGCGCTTATCCTGCGGGAAAACAGCCTTAACTGCGGTCGTCAGCTTCCACAGGGTAGGCATGTCGAAGGTCTTAACCTCCGGCGCATTCTCGGCGGCCAGCAGCAGGTTCTGGACGTAGGTGTTGTCCGTGTCCATTTCCAGCGCGGCGATTTTCGCCTGGGTTTCTTTGTTGATGCAGTAGACGTGCAGGTCCTCAGCCATGAACTGCGCCAGCAGTTGCACACGGAATCCCATAGGCGCGATGTTGTATTCAACGTTAACAATCTTGCTTTCGTGGCTGTTGTCTTCAACCTGTTCTGCGTCTGCGTCTGCGTCTGCGTCTGCGTCTGCGTCTGCGTCGCCAGCATCTTCCTGGTGGAAAGCATCCTGTGGCGCCGCGCCTTCTTTCAGCTGCCAGGTACGCTGGTCTTCGGCCAGTTCGTAGCGTTCGCACCAGGTAAAATCAACCACGCCTTCTTCCGGCAGGTCATTAAACACAGGGAAGTCAGTACGGATTGGCTTCTGGTAATCCTTGCCGCGACCGGTCTCAATTCCGGCATCTTCCAGATCAACATCGAGCTGAAGATTGGCGCGCGCTTCTGATTTCGCACTGCGCCAAATTACTGCATCTTTCTTGCCGGATTTCTGAGTGGCCTTAACCACATTAAAGAATTCCATGTGAGATCCTCTTTTTTGGGTGTTAGAATCCCCGGGCCATTGGTGGCGCCCATTGGGTGTTCA
>NZ_CABTJS010000058.1:0-5372 GCF_902485085.1 uncultured Kluyvera sp. | reverse complement strand
TTGCCGTCGATTGCCATACCCGCCATCCGGTAGAAGTTATATTCCGGGTATTTGCCCGGACCGGAAATCAGCAGATCCTCTTTTTCGTACACCAGATCCTGACGCTTGTATTCACCCAGTTCGAAGTCCGGGGTCAACTGAATCGCCGTGGTCGGGCACGCTTCTTCGCACAGACCGCAGAAAATGCAGCGTGAGAAGTTAATGCGGAAAAACTCCGGATACCAGCGGCCGTCTTTGGTCTCTGCTTTCTGCAGAGAGATACAGCCAACCGGGCAGGCTACCGCGCACAGGTTACAGGCAACGCAGCGCTCTTCGCCGTCCGGGTCGCGCGTCAGCACGATACGGCCACGATAGCGCGGCGGCAGGTAGACCGGCTCTTCCGGGTACATCTGCGTTTCGCGTTTGGCGAACGCATGCAGGCCGATCATCCAGATACTGCGTACCTGGGTGCCGAAGCCTACGAGTAATTCTTTTAAGGTCATGGTCTATAGCCCCTTATGGCTGCTGCCAGAGAATGACAGCCGCCGTTACCAGCAAGTTGATGAGCGTCAGCGGCAGGCATACTTTCCAGCCGAAGGACATTACCTGGTCATAACGAGGACGCGGTAACGACGCACGAATCAAAATGAACATCATCATGAAGAACGCGGTTTTCAGCGCGAACCAGATGAATGGCGGTAAGAACGGGCCTTGCCAGCCACCGAAGAACAGCGTCACGATAAGCGCTGACACGGTGACGATACCGATATACTCACCCACGAAGAACAGACCGAATTTCATACCGGAATATTCGATGTGGTAACCATCGGCCAGTTCCTGCTCGGCTTCCGGTTGGTCAAACGGGTGACGGTGACATACCGCAACGCCCGCAATCGCAAAGGTAATGAAGCCGAAGAACTGAGGAATGACGTTCCACAGGTGAGCCTGGTTATTGACGATGTCGGTCATGTTGAATGAACCGGCCTGCGCCACCACGCCCATCAGAGACAGACCCAGGAACACTTCGTAGCTCAGGGTCTGCGCAGACGCACGCATCGCCCCCAGCAAGGAGTATTTGTTGTTGCTCGACCAGCCAGCGAACAGTACCGCGTAGACCGCGAGACCTGCCATCATCAGGAAGAACAGAATCCCGATGTTGAGGTCGGCGACCACCCAGCTTGGGCTGACCGGCACAATGGCGAAGGCCAGCAGCAGCGAGGTGAAGGCGATAACCGGTGCCAACGTAAAGATCATGCGGTCCGTAAATTTCGGAACCCAGTCCTCTTTAAAGAACATTTTGATCATGTCGGCAACGAGCTGGAGCGAACCGCCCCAGCCCACGCGGTTCGGCCCGTAGCGGTTCTGGAACAGGCCCAGAAGGCGACGTTCGCCGAAGCTCATGAACGCCCCACAGGTGACAACCACCAGCAGGATGACCACGGCCTTGACGATGCTAAGGAGGATCTCAATCAGATCCGGCGTTAACCAACTCATTGCTGTGCCTCCTGCAGATTTTCAAGACGCGCGCCCGCAAGCACAGGAGCTATGCCCGGCATGCCCATCGGCAAACCAACCTGCCCTGCCACCAGCCCGCTGGAAATCACCAGCGGCAGCGTGACCGTCTGACCATCAAAGCTGAACGCCATTTTCGCGCCTTCGTTTACGCCAAGCGCCGCGGCATCGGCCGGGTTGAGCTTGATGTAAGGCTGCGGCATGCGGCTCTGGAACACCGGTGCACGCTGTGACATCTCGTCGCTACCAAACAGATGGTAGTACGGGGCCACGCGCCACTTCCCGGCTTCAGCCTGGAAGCCTGCCGGTACGGTAGTGAAGTAATCCAGACCGTTTGCCGACGCTTCAATCAGACGTACGCCCGGGTCACCGTGACGCAGTTTGCCGCCCACTTCAGCCTGGAACTTGTTCCATGCCTGAGGGGAGTTCCAGCCCGGAGCCCATGCGAATGGGATTTGCGAGCGCGGTGCGCCCGGCTGGTTGTTCCCTTCCATGGAGAAGGCGAACATAGTGTCTTTATCCTGCGGCTGACGCGGCTCGTGCACGCTGATGTTCGCGCGCATTGCCGTACGGCCGCTGTAACGGTGCGGTTCACGCGCCAGCTTCTGACCACGAATGCGGAAGGTTGCGTCCGGCGCGGCATCTTTAATGCCAGCCAGCTGCGGCAGTGCAGCAACGGCAGCGTCAATCACGTGATCCAGCTGGGTCCAGTCAACCTGACGGTTTTCCAGGGTGCTGTGCAGCGAGTGCAGCCAGCGCCAGCTTTCCAGCATGATGGTTTTGCTGTCGTAGTAGCTTGGGTCATACACCTGGAAGAAGCGCTGAGCACGGCCTTCGTTGTTGATGACCGTACCGTCGCTTTCGGCAAAGCTTGCCGCCGAGAGCACCAGGTGCGCGTGGTCCATAATCGCCGTACGCTGATGGTCAATCACCATCACCAGCGGGGCTTTATCCAGCGCGGCGTTCACACGGCTAGCAGCCGCATGACGGTGCAGGTCGTTTTCCAGCACGATAACCGCATCGGCAGCGCCGCTTTCCAGCTCGTTCAGCGCGTCATCGAGAGAACCACCGCCAATCATGCCGAGACCAACGCTGTTTACCGCGCGGGCAATCATCGTCACGCCAACGTCAGAACCGCGAGCCTTCAGCGCTTTCGCCACGTTAGCCGCCGCCTGAATCACTTCAGCGCTACCGGCGTTGGTGCCGGAGATAATCAGCGGTTTTTTCGCCCCGGCCAGCGCCTGAACGATCACGTCGATCTTGCCCTGCAGGTCACGATCGATACCGTCAACTGCCGGTGCGTTGTTGTCCAGCGCATGGGCAATCGCGAAGCCTAAACGCGCCTGATCTTCTACCGGTGCGCGATAGGTCCACGCGGCGATATCGTCCAGACGAGTGTCGTCGACGTTGGTGACAAACAGCGGGTGTTTCGCACGCTGGCCGATGTTCAGGATGGCTGCAATCTGCCAGTCAGCCACTTTCTGGGCCGCTGCCATTTCGCGTGCTTTACCTTTCACCGCCTGGCGAACCGCCAGCGCGACGCGAGCGCCGGTCTGGGTAATGTCTTCGCCCAGCACCAGTACCGCATCGTAAGATTCGATATCGCGCAGCGCAGGAGTATGAATGCCGCCTTCACGCAGCACTTTCAGCGCCAGCTGCAAACGTTCCTGCTCGCCTTTAGCGATGCCGGTGTAGAAGTTATCCGCACCCACCAGTTCACGCAGCGCGAAGTTGCTTTCAACGCTCGCACGTGGAGAACCGATACCAATCACTTTCTTCGACTGACGCAGAATATCCGCCGCGCCCTGCATCGCCTGTTCGGCGTTGAGGGTGATGAGGTCATCGCCGCGGCGCTGAACCGGCTGACGCGGACGGTCTTTCAGGTTCACATAGCCATAGCCGAAACGACCACGGTCGCAGAGGAAGTAGTGGTTAACGGTGCCGTTGTAGCGGTTTTCGATACGACGCAGTTCGCCGTAGCGCTCGCCCGGGCTGGTGTTACAGCCGATGGAACACTGCTGGCAGATGCTTGGCGCAAACTGCATGTCCCACTTACGGTTGTAGCGCTCGGAGTGCGTCTTATCGGTAAATACGCCGGTCGGGCAAATTTCAACCAGGTTACCGGAGAATTCGCTTTCCAGGGTACCGTCTTCTGGACGGCCGAAGTAGACGTTGTCGTGCGCGCCGTACACACCGAGATCGGTACCGTCTGCGTAGTCTTTGTAGTAACGCACGCAGCGGTAACAGGCGATACAGCGGTTCATTTCGTGAGAGATGAACGGCCCCAGGTCCTGGTTACGGTGAGTACGCTTAGTAAAGCGATAGCGACGGAAGCTATGGCCGGTCATCACGGTCATATCCTGAAGGTGGCAGTTACCGCCCTCTTCACAGACCGGACAGTCGTGCGGGTGGTTAGTCATCAACCACTCCACCACGCTCTCGCGGAACTGCTTCGCTTCTGCGTCGTCGATAGAAATAAAGGTGCCGTCGGATGCCGGTGTCATACAGGACATCACCAGGCGGCCACGCGTGTCTTCCGCGTTCTGATATTGCTTCACCGCACACTGGCGGCAAGCACCGACGCTCCCAAGCGCCGGGTGCCAGCAAAAGTATGGAATATCAAGGCCCATAGAGAGACACGCCTGTAGCAGGTTGTCCGCTCCGTTGACCTCGTATTCTTTGCCGTCTACATGAATCGTAGCCATTAGCGTGCTTCCAAATTAAAAAATCGTTACCACTTCTTCATTCAGGCTGCCTCTGCGTTGGCTGCCTGAATGAGTTTGTGGGAATCACCAGCGCGTCTTTAGCAGGTTCGGCTGAATCCCGTTAATTGCATGGGTGTTGCTGAACTGCTGCTTGATGCCTGCTTCGAATTCTTCGCGGAAATATTTAATGGCGCTCTGCAGCGGCTCAACCGCACCAGGCGCATGCGCGCAGAAGGTTTTACCCGGCCCTAAGAATCGACACAGTTGCTCAAGTGTCTCGATGTCGCCAGGCTGGCCTTCACCGCGCTCAAGGGCGCGCAGAATTTTGACGCTCCACGGCAAGCCGTCGCGGCATGGCGTACACCAACCGCAGGACTCACGGGCGAAGAACTCTTCCAGGTTACGCACCAGCGGTACCATACCGATCTCGTGGTCGACGGCCATCGCCAGCGCCGTACCCAGACGGCTGCCCGCTTTACCAATGCTTTCAAATTCCATCGGCAGGTCAAGGTGCGATTCGGTCAGGAAGTCAGTCCCTGCGCCGCCCGGCTGCCAGGCCTTAAATTTCAGGCCATCACGCATGCCGCCAGCGTAGTCTTCAAGGATTTCACGCGCGGTGGTGCCAAACGGCAGTTCCCAGACGCCCGGGTTTTTCACGCGCCCGGAGAAGCCCATCAGCTTGGTGCCGGCATCTTTACTGGTGGAGATGTTCTGATACCACTCAACGCCGTTGGCCAGAATAGCCGGGACGTTACAGAGGGTTTCCACGTTGTTGACGCAGGTCGGTTTACCCCAAACGCCTGAGCTCGCCGGGAACGGCGGCTTAGAACGTGGGTTAGCACGACGGCCTTCAAGGGAGTTAATCAGCGCGGTTTCTTCACCGCAGATGTAACGCCCAGCCCCGGTGTGCACGAACAGCTCGAAGTCAAAACCGGTGCCGAGAATGTTTTTCCCGAGCAGGCCCGCTTCGGTAGCTTCCGCAATGGCGCGGCGCAGGTGCTGTGCGGCTTCAATGTATTCACCGCGCAGGAAGATGTACCCGCGATACGCTTTCAGGGCGAACGCGGAGATCAGCATGCCTTCCACCAGCAGGTGCGGCAGCTGTTCCATCAGCAGGCGGTCTTTATAGGTGCCCGGCTCCATTTCATCGGCGTTACACAGCAGGTAACGGATGTT
>NZ_CABTJS010000057.1:0-9373 GCF_902485085.1 uncultured Kluyvera sp. | reverse complement strand
GTGCCGTTCTCCCCGAAACACAAAGGCACGTTGGGCGTGGACTATAAGCCGGGCAACTGGACCTTCAACCTGAACAGCGATTTCCAGTCCAGCCAGTTTGCGGATAACGCCAACACCGTGAAAGAGAGCGCCGATGGCAGTACCGGTCGTATCCCTGGCTTTATGCTCTGGGGCGCACGCGTAGCTTATGATTTTGGTCCGCAAATGGCAGACCTGAACCTGGCGTTCGGCGTGAAGAATATCTTCGACCAGGCGTATTTCACCCGCTCCTACGACGACAACAATAAAGGCATCTACGCAGGCCAGCCGCGCACGCTGTATATGCAGGGGTCGTTGAAGTTCTAAATCCCGTTGACCCGGCCTGCATGCTGTTTTTGTCGGCCGGGTCAACGACGCGCCACTCGACACAGGCCATTCACATGTTCACATCATTACGCACGCTATTCGCCGCTCTGCTGCTGCTCACCGGCCATGCTTTTGCCGCCACGGTTCATGACGAACATGGCACCTTTACGCTTGATAAAACACCACAACGGATCGTGGTGCTGGAACTGTCGTTCGCGGACGCACTGGCAGCCGTCGATGTTAGTCCGGTCGGCATTGCCGACGATAACGATGCCACGCGCATTCTCCCAGAAGTTCGCACCCATCTTAAATCCTGGCAGTCTGTCGGCACGCGCGCGCAGCCGAGTTTAGAAGCCATCAGCGCGCTGAAACCGGATCTGATCATTGCCGACAGCAGCCGTCATGCGGGTATCTACAGCGCCTTGCAGCAAATCGCACCGGTGCTGTTGCTTAAGTCCCGCAATGAAACCTACGCTGAAAATCTGCAATCTGCGGCCATCATCGGCGAAGTTGTGGGCAAAAAGACACAGATGCAGTCACGTCTGGCGCAACACCAACAACAGATGTCAGCGTGGGCAAGCCAGTTGCCGAAAGGCACGCTGGTGTTATTTGGTACTTCCCGGGAGCAGCAGTTTAACCTTCACACGCAGGAGACCTATACCGGGAGCGTATTGACCGCGCTGGGGCTGACGGTGCCGGCGGCAATATCCGGTGCGTCTATGCCGTCTATCGGCCTGGAGCAGTTGCTGGCACTCAATCCTGCATGGCTACTGGTCGCCCACTACCGCCAAGAGAGCATCGTCAAACGCTGGCAGCAGGACCCGCTGTGGCAGATGTTAACTGCGGTGCAAAAACAGCAGACGGCGTCGGTCGACAGTAACGCCTGGGCGCGGATGCGCGGTATTTTCGCGGCCGAACGCATTGCCAGTGACACGGTAAAAATCTTCCATCACCAGCCTTTATCCGATGTGAAATGACGGTTCTCAGACACCCAGCGCTGCAGTGGGGTCTTCCCCTTGCCGCGCTTATCACTCTCTTTTGGCTGAGTCTGTTTTGCTACTCGGCCATTCCTGTTTCTGGCGTTGACGCTATTCACGCTCTGCTACCGGGCCATACGCCGACGCTTGCACAAGCGCTGGTGCAAAACCTTCGTTTGCCGCGAAGCCTGGTCGCCATTCTGATTGGCGCGAGTCTGGCTCTCGCGGGTACGCTGCTGCAGACCCTGACGCATAATTCAATGGCATCCCCTTCGCTGCTCGGTATTAACAGCGGCGCGGCGCTGGCGATGGCGCTGACCAGCGCGCTCAGCCCCGTGCCCGTTGCGGGTTACTCTATCGCCTTTATCGCCGCCTGCGGCGGCGGCGTAAGCTGGCTGCTGGTGATGACCGCTGGCGGCGGATTTCGCCACAGCCAGGACCGAAACAAATTGATCCTCGCGGGCATCGCGTTCTCGGCGTTTTGCATGGCCCTGACCCGCATCACCCTGCTGCTGACGGAAGATCACGCTTACGGCATTTTATACTGGCTCGCGGGAGGCGTATCCCACGCACGCTGGCAGGAGTTCTGGCAGCTTTTCCCGATGGTGGCGGTTGCCCTGCCGGTGGTGTTGCTGCTGGCTAATCAACTGAACCTGCTTAACGTCAGTGACAGCACTGCCCGCACGCTGGGGGTGAATCTGCCAAAGCTACGTTTGATCATCAATATTCTGGTGCTGCTTCTGGTCGGTGCCTGCGTCAGCGTGGCTGGCCCGGTTGCGTTTATCGGCCTGCTGATGCCGCATCTGGCTCGCTTCTGGGTGGGATTCGATCAGCGCAAGGTTTTACCGATGAGCATGCTTTTGGGCGCTACGCTGCTGCTGCTGGCAGATCTTCTGGCCCGAGCGATGGCTTTTCCTGGCGAATTGCCTGCCGGGGCAGTAGTGGCGCTGATTGGTGCGCCCTGCTTTGTCTGGCTGGTCAGGAGGCGTGGATGAAAATTGCGTTAGTCATTTTCATCGCCCTCGCATTGACGGGATTTTCGGTTCTGTCTCTGCAAATGGGGGTGATCGCCGTTCCCTGGCGCGCCCTGCTGACCGACTGGCACACCGGGCGCGAGTATCATTACGTATTAACGGCGTACCGCCTGCCGCGATTGCTGCTGGCGCTGCTGGTCGGCGCAGCCCTCGCGGTGGCAGGCGTTCTGGTACAAGGGATCGTGCGTAACCCTCTGGCATCGCCGGATATTCTCGGCGTAAATCATGCCGCAAGCCTGGCCTCTGTGGGCGCGCTGTTGCTCTTGCCGTCACTACCGGTAATTGCCCTGCCGCTGCTGGCCTTTGCCGGTGGCATGGCAGGCTTGATTCTGCTGAAAATGCTGGCGAACACCAGCCAGCCGATGAAGCTCGCGCTCACGGGTGTCGCGCTTTCTGCCTGCTGGGCCAGCCTGACGGATTACCTGATGCTTTCGCGCCCACAGGATGTCAACAGCGCCCTGCTGTGGCTGACCGGCAGCTTATGGGGACGTGACTGGAGTTTTGTGAAGATTGCAGCCCCGCTGCTGATGTTATTTCTGCCGCTGAGCCTACGTTTTTGCCGCGATCTCGACCTCCTGGCATTGGGCGATGCGCGTGCCACCACGCTTGGGGTATCGGTGCCGCGTATACGGTTCCAGGCTTTGCTACTGGCGGTCGCCATGACGTCAACCGGCGTGGCCGTCTGCGGCCCAATTAGCTTTATTGGACTCGTAGTACCGCATATGGTGCGCACCATTACCGGTGGACGTCACCGCTGGCTGCTGCCCGTTTCGGCCATGACGGGGGCATTGCTGCTGGTGGCGGCCGACCTGCTGGCGCGAATTATTAATCCCCCGCTGGAGCTTCCGGCTGGCGTGCTGACCGCCATTATCGGTGCGCCGTGGTTTGTCTGGCTGCTTGTGAGAATGCGATAAATGACATTACGAACTGAAAATCTGACGGTTTGTTACGGGACAAACACGGTGCTTGACGGCGTATCGCTCGCGCTGCCAGCAGGAAAGACAACCGCCCTGCTCGGCCCTAACGGCTGCGGGAAATCGACGTTGCTAAACTGTTTTTCACGGCTGTTAACGCCGCAGTCCGGACGTGTGTTTCTCGGCGATAACCCCATCGACACGCTCTCCTCGCGGCAGTTGGCCCGCAGGCTAGCGCTGCTGCCGCAACACCATTTAACGCCTGAGGGGATCACCGTCCAGGAGCTGGTTTCGTACGGCCGCAACCCGTGGTTATCCCTCTGGGGACGTCTTTCCGTTGAAGACAATGCGCGGGTGAATGACGCGATGAGCCAGACCCGAATCCAACATCTTGCCGACCGGCGGTTAACCGATCTTTCCGGCGGTCAGCGCCAGCGCGCATTTCTGTCGATGGTCCTGGCGCAGGATACCCCCGTGGTCCTACTCGATGAACCAACCACCTATCTCGACATCAATCACCAGGTGGAATTGATGCGGCTGATGGGCGAACTCCAGGCCCAGGGGAAAACGGTCGTCGCCGTGCTGCACGACCTTAATCAGGCCAGCCGGTACTGCGACCATCTGGTGGTCATGGAGAACGGACGGGTTATGGCACAAGGCACGCCGAAAGAGGTCATGACCCCTGGGTTGCTAAGAAGCGTGTTCAGCGTGGAAACGGAGATACACCCTGAGCCGATATCTGGCAGGCCGATGTGTGTGGTGAAGTAGCCTGGCCGAGCGCAGCGACACCGGGACTGGCTACTCACAAACATGCCAGAATGATTTTTAGCGTAATGAATATGTGCATATTTTCCCTGCAAAACAGCCTCATAACTGATACACTGGATATAATCACAGTGCAAGGGGCAAATAATGGCCGTTGAAACAAAATTTGTTGTTGTAAGAAAAGGTGAAGAGAAAATGACATTTGCCAGTAAGAAAGAGGCTGACGCTTACGACAGACTACTCGACATGGCAGAAGCGTTCACCGACCTGCTGTTACAGAGCGGAAAGCCGATGGATGAAACGCTGGCTGAGGATCTTGGGCTGTATCTCGCCGAGCAGAAAATGGCCGTGCAGCACATTCTGCGTACCAGCAAACTCCCTGAACCCGGTACCCCAGCAGAAACCGATACCGCAGAGTCAGATACCGCTAGCAGCAAAAAAATCAGAGCGGTTAAAGCCGCTTAAATACCCGTCTGCTGTATCTCTGATCCTGAAGCCGTAAGCAGAAAACTGCTTACGGCTTTTTTTGAGTGCATGGCCCGGCCGCTGTCACAGCGTGGAAGGGTTCCGCTTATCATGCTGGACAGAACGTTTAGCCAGTTTCTTTTGCATCATCACCACAATAATGGGAAACCCTGATGCAGAAATGGCACACACCACCAGCAACAGCGTCATATTCTGTAGTGCCATATCATGAGCGGGTAATAGCAAAGCGGACAGGAAAAATGCAACGGTGGTAATCAGGTACATTATCGACGTCTGCAAGGAAGAAAATCCCGCTCGTTGGCTGTTATCCGGAAACTGAATTGACACCGCCGAAGATGAAACCAGACGACTATAAGATGCAGCGAGAAATAACGTCATAAATATCGCCGCGTGTGGATAGCCGAAGAGCGGTATTAACAAACTCAGTATAAAGACGAGAGTTGACCCTATTGCCAGTGCCAGCGCTGAAAAGTGAGTGGTGAATATACCGGTTATTTTCGTCGCTAAAAATCCTGCCACGCCTCCACCAAAGAACAGCCAGGGGAGCATATCCCGATCCGCGCCCAACTGAAGAGTCATTAAAGGGACCAGAACAGGAATAATCAACATAGGACTAAACTGAACGAGCGCATTGCTGGAGGCGAACAGCAACGTATCCGCATCGAGTGGCAGCGTATAGGACGTATCAGAAGGAACGGTATCCGGTGGTATAACGGAAATAATCAGTGGCAATGCCAGCAAACACAGTGTGCTGATTAACCATAACGATACATGCCAGCCATAGTGAGTAGACAAAAATAATATCGCGGGCATTCCGACAATGCTTACCATCGAAAATGACGCAATCACCGTCGCCAACATTTTTCCGCGGAGATCAGCCGGAGCGTTGTTTATCAATATACTCATCCCTACCCCCATTGTCGTGCCGCCAACCAATCCGGCACAGAATCGTAATGTAAGCAGAAGGCTAAAACTGGAGGTAAAGGTCGTCAAAAGCGTCAGCAAGCCTAAGAGCGCCATATTGGTGATTAGAAAACGTTTCTGATTAAAACGACCGATCCAGTAAAAGGCGATAATTCCCGAAATCACGGCGCCGGAGGTGTACATGCCGGAGACATAGCCTGAGTACGACACGGGAACGGTAAAATCTGCCGCCATAAAAGCAAAAATAGGGTTAAACATCATATATTCCAGTGCATTAGTGAACTGGATAAACGCCATGACAATAGCGATTCGCATAAGGGCTTTATGATTAAACGTCGGAGTAACCCGTGGCATAGCACATGTCCTATGAATAAAAGATGTCCCAGTCTAACCGCTATCAATACCGGTAATTAGATGGTAAAAATGGCATTTATTATTATCAAATATGGGATAGTCAATGCGCCCGACGCTGGATTTTAATACCCTGAACGTGTTCATAGCGGTGGTGGAAAGAGAAAGTTTTGTTGGGGCCGCAAAAGTGCTCGACATGCCGACATCGAATGTCAGTCGTTGTATTTCGCAGCTTGAAGACAGATTGAATCTTCAGCTCATTGAGCGTAGCACCCGACATATGAAACTCACTCAGGCCGGGCTCCTGCTCTATACCCGCTCGAAGCCAATACTGGAGGCACTTGAGCAAACGGAAACCGAATTAACGTTACGGCAAATGCAACTGAAGGGCCCATTACGTATCTGTATTCCCACAGAAATAGGGCCTGCATTACTGGGCGCTGCTTTAGCTGATTTCGCCTGCCTTCACCCGGACCTGGAGATAAGCTGCGTCACCAACCTGTCAGGCTTTGAATCGCTGCGAGACGATCTTGATGTGGCGGTTATTGTTAGCCGCGGTCAAATGGATGACAGCGACTACATCGCCCGTCACCTGCTCACGATCCCTTGCACCATCGTCGCGGCGCCTTCCCTTATTCAGCGTTATGGCACCCCTTCGCGAATACAACAATTTGCAGAACTTCCCTGTATTACCACGGTAAGTGCACTCAAAGGTACGCCCTGGCAGTTTATGAATAAAAAAGGGGGATTCGAGACCATCAAAGTTAACGCACATTACCGGGTAAATAGCGGCGAGATGGCCGGGCGAGCGGCACTAGCCGGGGTAGGTTTTGCCATTTTATCGAAACAAGCCTGTCAGCCGTACATTAACGACGGAGGGTTAATCGAGATCGAGTTTGAGCAATCGGCAGCGCCGCTGCAATTATTCGCACTGTATTCAAACAGACGTTACCTACCCGCGAAAACAAGAGCGTTTATTGATTTCATACAGCAGAAATTGAGCACTGTATCTCTGGCGCTATAAGATTATAAGCATCCATGCCTGCAAGCGCCGATCAACGCGTTACCGGGAGAATTTCCGGGAGCCCATAACGCAGAGAATAACGCCAAACGTAATGAACACCATAAGAGGACTCACGGCCTCATGCAGCAAGGCGGCTGATAGGCCCAGCCCGAAGAAAGGCTGAAGGAGTTGTAGCTGACCAACGGCTGCAATCCCGCCCGCTGCAAGCCCCTTGTACCAGAAAATAAAACCAATCAGCATGCTGAACAGCGAAACATAACCCAGTGCGACCCAGGCAGACACGCTGACCCCGGTAAATGTGGCAGGCATTGTTACCAATACAGCGACCAGCATAAATGGCAGTGAGAGAATCAACGCCCAACTGATAACCTGCCATCCCCCCAGCACGCGAGTGAGTTTTGCGCCTTCGGCATAGCCCACACCACAGGCCACCACCGCGGCGAGCATGAGAAGATCGCCCGTTAGTGAGACCTCCGCACTTTGTGAGAGCGCAAATCCCATAACAAGCAGACTGCCAAGTACAGAGAAAACCCAGAAAGCCATTCGGGGACGTTCACCACCGCGCAACACACCAAAAATCGCGGTGCTGAGCGGCAGAAGTCCCAGAAAGACGATGGAGTGAGCTGACGTCACATGCTGCAACGCCATCGCCGTCAGCAGCGGAAAACCAATAATGACGCCCAGGGAGACGACGATAAGCGGCACTATCTGCGAGGCCTGCGGACGTTTCTCACGAAAGCCGTAAATCAGCATCATGGCTAACACCCCGGCAATTGACGCTCTCAGAAACGTCAGAAAAAAGGGATTCATCTCGAGGACGGCAACGCGCGTAGCCGGCAGTGAGCCACTAAAAATGATCACCCCCAGCAGTCCGTTTATCCATCCTGAAGCCAGGCTCGAATCTTTTTTATCTATCGCCGTATTCACCACGGTAACCTCACTTTTTATTTATCGCCCGCAGGCTTTAGCGTCTATGAGGCGGATGGTACGCTCGACGATTCAATACAATCAAATTATTGTCATGGATACATTTGATGAAAGCCCGCTATAAATCCATCGTCGATAGGCTCGCTGATAGCATCCGCAACGGGGAACTCCCCGCCGGAACACGTTTACCGACCCACAGAGCCCTCTCCGCGCAGGAACATATCTCTCTGGCAACGGCGACTCGGGTCTACAGTGAGCTGGAAGCGATGGGTCTGGTCAGCGGTGAAACCGGGAGAGGCACATTTGTCAGGGAAATCGCGTTGCCCCACGGTCACGGGATTGACCAGCATGCGGTGGCAACGGATGTGCTGGACCTGAATTTTAACTATCCCTCGCTCCCTGGACAGGGGGAGAGCCTGCGCGAGGCGCTACGGCAGGTCGCGGCATCCGGGGATATTGAATCTCATCTGCGTTACCAGCCACATGCAGGTCGGATGACGGAAAGGGAAATTTTCGCCGATTATCTTGCGGGTTCTGAATTCCAGCCTGAAGCCGACAATGTGGTGATAGTGAACGGCGCGCAGCATGGGCTGACTATCACGGTGATGGGGCTGCTGCGCCCGGGAGACGTTGTGGCCGTTGATGCCCTCACCTATCCCGGCTTTAAAGTGCTGGCAGAACTGTACCATCTGGAACTGATTGCCATACCCGTTCTGGCTAATGGCCCGGATTTATCCGCCCTCGAAGCGTTATGCCAGAAGCGGCATGTCAGGGCAATTTATACCATGCCGACGCTGCATAATCCCCTTGGCTGGGTGCTCAGCCGTCTTCAGCGAAAAAGAATAGCCGGTATTGCGAGAACCTACGATCTTCTCGTGATTGAGGACACCGCTTATGGCTATCTCGTCCGCAGGCCACCTCCGCCCGTTGCGATTTACGCACCCGAGCGAACGGTGTATATCACCGGGTTCTCAAAGAACGTCGCGACGGGCCTGAGGGTGGGCGTCGTCGTCTGCCCCATTTCGTACCGACCCGCACTGGAGAGAGCCGTCAGGGCGACCACATGGAATACGCCTTCACTCATGACAGCGCTGGTCTGCAACTGGATACTGGACGGCACGGTGGCCCGCTTTGAAACGCTGAAGCGGCGTGACGCGCACCAGCGACAGGCCGTGTTAAAAGCCGCACTAGGCGATATTTCCTGTATTACGCACCCGGACTCCTATTTTGCCTGGATCCCTTTGCCCGACGAAGCAAGAGCAGACCGCATTGCTCAGGCTCTGATGGACGACAATATTTCCGTTTCAACCGCTGAGCCGTTCTGTACTTCACTCGTTGTCCCTCAGGCGCTCCGGGTTGCTCTTGGCTCAATCGCCATGGAAGATTTGCATGCAGCACTGGTTAAAGTTCGGGAGGCCGTTGAGTTCGAACGGTGTCGGTAGTCTGTTATTTTCAGGGCGGGGGGTTGGTTTCCGCTCCAGGCAGGGGTTTAGATCAGTTTGCTTGTCCGCTTTGTGCTGTGAGTTCAACGGGTCGATGCAACGCTATCCTTGATCAAGGGGGGACGTTGCCATGAAACGAAGAACGCGCATTTACTACACGCCAGAACAGAAAGCGATTATCTGG
>NZ_CABTJS010000056.1:0-5938 GCF_902485085.1 uncultured Kluyvera sp. | reverse complement strand
GACGCGTCGTTATGGGCGATAAGCGCAGTAATGTCAGATTCAAGTTGTGCATTTTCTGCAAGCGAGGCATCGAATAGCCCATCTGACGGCATAGCGCTAAGTCGCTCATGTGCTTCGGTGGCTTTCTCTGCTGCCGCTTTCATGGTCGCCATCAGTGCTGTGATATCGTTCATTGGGCCTCCCGTTTTTCCGCCCTCAGAATCATGCGAGAGCCGTCATCAAGCTCCCAGCCGATTTCACCGCCTTCAGCCATAACCAACTGCCAGACAAGTTGTGCGGCCTCGTTGGTAACATCGCGACCACGATCATTTCCCACGCGTAAGCGTCCGCCGCCGTCCAAATCGCGCATTTTTGCAAGGGTGATTGTTTTGCTCAGCGGGGAGAAACCGAGTTGAAGTTTTGCTGTATTACTCATGCTCGGCTCCTTGGCGTAACTGGGCGGCGAACTTGTGGAGTGATATGTAGCAATCTCCAAATGTTAACGAACCGCTCGACTGCATATGCTCCATAGCCATCTCAACCCCTTGCGCCCGCACTTCAGCCAGGAAAGCGTCGGTGGCTGGGGTTTCTGGCAATGCTTCAGGAATCACTTCTGAGTAAATGCGGTCCATTGCTGAATCCCATCCGTAAGAGCAGGCAGAATAGCCATCGCGTTGGTAGCCGCGGTCTTCAACGCCACATCCCATGCCCTGATCGTGATATTCCGGCTCGTCGGCATTGATTATTTCTTCCAGAACCGACTTCAGCCCCGCACTCTCCACTACCACCGCAGCAAGCTGCTGCTCAAGCTGTTCGTATGTTGGTTTCATGCTCATTTCACTGCCCTCAGATGCGATACGTTCTTGCGGTAGCTGGCCCAGTCAAAGTTCACCCAGATGCCGTTATCCATGGTTAAGCGGTCGATAATTCGAAGCCCCAGAGCATCCTGAAGCCCTGCGTGGTTCAGGTTCGTCAGCACGCCCACCGGCTTCATCGAGGACAGGCGGCGATCGATAACCTGATTCAGAATGACCTTTTCGCCACTGCTGCCGCGTTGAATGCCGACCTCATCCAGCACCAGCAACTCAACCTTGCAGAGGTCATCCAACAGTGAGGCTTCAGACTGGCCGCCGTCGTAGCACTCGCGAACCCTGAGCATCAGATCCGGAATGGTGACGACAAGAACCGTATGGCCAGCAGCCAGCAGATGGTTGCCAATCGCCGCAGCAAGATGGTTTTTGCCGGTGCCCGGGCCGCCGCTGAACACGAAGCTTGCAAAGCCGGTCCCGAAGTTCTGCGCGTAGCTTTTCGCCATGGTGTAGGCCTTGCGCTGTTGCTCGCTGGATACTTCGTAGTTGGCGAACGTGCAGCTGCGGTGCAGGCTCTGGATGCCAGAGCGGCCGAAGATTTTCTCAGTACGCGCTTTCTGGTTCAGGCGGCCCAGTTCTTCGCAATGCTTCAGCCCTTCTTCCCGCTGCCACGCCAGCAGCTCAGCAGCGCTGGTGAACTTCGGCTGTACGCCGGGCGGAATGAGTTTCTTCAGGCGCTCAAGCGCGCTGCCGGAATTAACAATATTTTTCACTGTTACCCCCTGAACCCGGTTGGGATGGTTTTATCTGGCTCAGAAATGTGGTTCACATCCCTGCCCGCTTTGCGGTCGTTGAGCGCGAACTTCGGCTTGAACAATCCCTGGTACCCGTTGGCGATGCTGGTGTTGATCACGTCCACCGGGTTATGGCCGTCATCCAGGCAGGCCTTCAGCAACTTGAAGGCTTTGGTGACCGTCATTTCGGTCTTGATGGCCTTGCCTGATTGCTGGCGATAAGCAACCCACTCACTCCAGGACTCAGAATCAAGCCACTCAGGAACAGGGATTGTCAGCGGGTCAAACTTCGCCTTCCCCCTTGGGGGATTAGAGGGGGTTAGATCTGTTTTTATATTTGTCTTTGGAAGAATGTCTTTGGTGTTCCCTATTTTCGGGGATACCTTTCCCTGTTTTCGGGGATAACCATCCCTGTTTTCGGGGATGGATGGAGGGGTAAAATCACCATCCCTGTTTTCAGGGATAACCATCCCTGTTTTCGGGGATAACTGTCCCTGATTCTGGGGATCGCCAATCATGAACTCAGGGGCGTTAATAACCCATGTTTCGACTTCAGCAGCCTGGAACGCCGCCGGACACTTCATGCAATTTGGCTTGGTATAAGCCCATTTATCCAGGCAGGTATTAACCCCAATGTATCTGGTTTGCCCAATGCGACGCAGGATGATGATGTTCCGATAAGCAAGGCTCAGCACCGCTTCAGATACGTGCTTAACCTTCAGCGTCGTTTTGTCTGCGATGAGGCTATTGGCGATACGGTCAGACTTCTTGGACCAGCCATAGGTCAGGCGAACGATAGCATTCAGTACCCGGAATTCACGGCCTGATAGCTCAACGATACACAGGGCATCCTGAATCTGGTTGGCTAAACGCAAATAGCCGTTTTCCAGCTCAGCCATGCGGCTCTCCTGTTGCCCCTGTAGCGGGGCGGGAAATTTGATAACTTCAGCGGTATTTGACATACTTAACTCCGCAATTACCTTCCGTTTTTGCACTCGAAGGCCGCAGTGTTCCAGCACAGCGGCTTTCACTTTTCTGTTTGTGATACCGTTCATCAGAACCTCACATAAGGCCCGGCGCCATAGCCGCCAGGCTCGTCACAACGGCAGCGATTGATTCCGTTGGGAGGAAGCGAAGCAATGCTTCTGCGGCCTCCCTCACCTCTTTCTCAAGGCGCTGTATTGGCTGCCCTAGCAGCTTGGCCTGATGCGCCTCAGTACACTCCTTCATCGCATCGGCAATTAGTTCTGCTTCCGTCTTCGCGAGAAGTCCGTATTCACGCGCTACCTTCTCGTTATCGCGAGACATTACGTCAGCAATGACCGGGATAAGCAGCATCAGGTTTTTGTCGTTCTTAGGCCCCGGTTCGTTAATCATCCGGAAGAAGTTCTGTCGGGTGTTAACTTCGGAACCGGCCAGCAGCAAACCGCGCCCGCCGCGAGCAATCCATTCCTTAGCCACCAGCTGCGAGATGTGAATCTGTGCCTGTCCCGGTGTGGCTTTCTGCCAGGCGCGCACGGCTTCACGAATGCGATTTAGCTTACTGGTATTGCGAGAAACGCCTTGATAATTCGATATCACCGCAGCCTGCGGTGCTCCTGTATCCTGCTGAAAACTGAGAGCTTGCATGATTACGCTCCTTGCTTTGGTAGTCCGTCGGTTGGGTTGGGGTAAAGATCCGGGCGCAGTTCGTGCGGGGTAACGCCAGTGGCGCTGTAGATTGGCAATACTCGATCAGCTGGGACTAGGCCTTGATAGCGATTCCGCCAATGACTGATTGTCATTGCGCTGACATCCAGCAGTTCGGCTAACCGAGATGCTGTACCTGCTCTGGTAATGGCTTTATCAATTGCTTTCATATTTTACTCCAGTGGAAACACTGAAATTAAACATAATGTTTATGCATATGTCAACATTTTGAATATTGAGCTAATAAACTTTTGGTTTAGAATTCTGTTATGAAAGAAAAAACTCATCAGATTAATCACCCACAAGTGCAGAGGCTCAACGAGATCCTCGAGCTTAAGAAGTTGACCAAGTCGGACATGGCTCGCATATGCGGGGTCAGTGCTCAGTCAGTCAATAACTGGTTCGTGCGCGGCACAATTGGGAAAAGTTCGGCGATAAAGCTGGCGGACGCGCTAGGGGTAAGCCTTGAATGGGTTCTTGGTCAGGAAGTTGATGAGAAAGACGGCTTGAAGGCAGATGAGAGAAGACTACTAGAACTCTACCGACAGCTACCTGACGATGAAGAAAAACAGAACTTCCTCAGAGTGCTGTCTTTACGTCTGAAAGAGCTGGATGCTATGTACGAGAAGTACATGAAGGGAAGGATTCGGTCTCAGGAAGATTAAAACATAATCATACAGAACAAATCATAGCCAAGTTAATAACCAAATTGGTTCTGGGGCTGGCTTGTTACATTGGTCATAACAACAATGGGAAAACACATGGGCGAGCAATTTGAAAATAAAAATGAGAAGCAAATTCAAAGCTCTTCACTAAGGGCTTTATCTGTTTCAAGATCTGAGTTCCATCAATATTTCCTTGATTTCGAAAACAAATTTGGAGAGATGGCTTGCCCTTTATGTAAAAAAACTCTTTGGGGAGTACCACCGAGAGAGGACAGTCAGGATCATCCTGCATTAATCACTTACCCGTTACCGAATTCCGCAGGACGAGGTATCTGGGCATTCCCCGTAATATGTATGGAGTGCGGGTATATCGCAACCTTCGCTGCTAACCATGTTTCAGGTAAAATTAAGGGGGGTTAACGATGGCTGCCGTCTCCTTAGATTACCGTTCTTCATCCGCTGTATTTATTGATAACATTTATGTTTTTGATACCCAGCCAAAGATTGAGAACCACATCGGCGACATCCCGTATTCACCAGAAATGTCAGGTGTGCTATCACTAAGCCAGTATAAAAAACATCCTGATAGTTGTCTTGGACTGAAAATTTTTTCTATCGCTCTAGTTTTGCTATTTGGTGTTATAGTTGGGTTATCAGGAGGTAATGTTATGTACTACATCCCCTTATACGCAGCTCTTGCACCTGTTTTATATTGGTTGCTAAAGATCGGGTATGCCTACTACGTTGTCAAAGCACAAAAAATGCACGTAGATTCTAAGGCGTTTTGCGGGAAGAATAATGACTGATAATAATGTAAAAGGCGTTGCTAAAAATGGCCTCCCATTTCTAATTGTTACGGTCTTATGCGGATACGCCACTGACGCAATTCCTCATCTATTCCCTGCAGGAGAGTTTCGAGATTGGGCATATAGATCTGTTCCGTTTCTATCTTTGATTTTATTATTTATTATCAGGACGTTGAAGGATTTTGGTGGAATGTCTTTTACCAAACTTATGTTTTCAATTTGCTCCAATCCTGAAAAAAGACAACTTAAGCGGACTATGTCTGACCCTGATGCTAGTGATGAAACCAAGCAAAGTGCTAGAAAAAGATACGATGACATTTTGCGACAAGAGTTAGAGCTAGGTTCCAGACTTTTAACATATGTTTCTCAGTGGACCATCTTCAAAAAAGCTCCAACCCCACCGCCATCCATCGATTAAATTTATATATGACCCGGCCACCGCGCCGGGTTTTTACTGCCTCTCTCCCGGCACTCAGCTTTAGCATTCCCCCCAAACATCTCGTGCTCCCAGCCTCAGCGCTGGGATTGTTTGTCCAAAATCGGTTGTATGCCCGCCCCCCAAACCCACAATTAAACATTTTGTTTATTAATAAATGCTCATTTTGTTGACATGAATTTAAACTTTGTGTTTAATGAAATCACCAAGACGCACTACTAACCACCCAGGCAGGACGCCCACGAAGTAGCCGCCGACGGCATACGAATAGTCGGATGAGGTGGAAAGATTAACGCGCATCAGGTTTTACGTTCTGGCAGCCGGGAAGACGGCAAGACACAAAGAGTGGGCTTCGCGGTGGTTAATTGCAGAGTGAAAAAGCTCAACCGTGAAGATCAGCGCCACGGCGCCACCAGCGAAGTTCACTTAGGAAAACTGGAGAACATCATGGTTCATCAGCACTACGGTACCCAGACGGTAAACCGCGGCGCAGTTCAGCCGGGAATGCTCGTCAAACACAACGACTCGACCTGGACAGCATCAGCCAACGCTCGCGGCCGTTTGTATCTGCATCGAGGCATTGAACGGACCTACACCAAAGAGTTGCTGGTTGAGGTTTATCTAAACGGTCTGGGGAATGGCCTTAGCCATTAACGGGGGAGTTATGCAAAAGAAGAAATGCGCTTACCGCCACTGCGGAAAACCGATTGAACAAGGCAAAGAAGTGAAGAACACGCTGACGCTGATCCACGGCGCGCAG
>NZ_CABTJS010000055.1:0-8350 GCF_902485085.1 uncultured Kluyvera sp. | reverse complement strand
CTGCGTGCTCGCATTTTCGGGAAGGAGTTTTACAAGGGGCTTTGCTGGTGGTCGACTCTTCGCTTTCTCCATTCGATGGTTCACTGCTTGTGTGTGCTATCGAAGGGGAATTCAGGATAAAGCGTTATCGCCTGCACCCGACCCCACATCTGATCAACCTGGAAAATGGGCGAAGAGAAGAGCTACCTGAAGATGAAGGGGGGTATACAGGGTCGCATCCTGTTTTTGGAGTAATTACGTACATCATCAACGATGCCAGAACGGGAGAGTTTGATGACTGTCCGGTGATGTGAGCGAATAAAAAGCTCGCTTAAATCTGGTCGGTGTGGGGCATCTATGGGGCAAAAAAGGCATATTTGGGGCATTTTGGGGCATGATTGGGACGTTATAACACATATGAACTTTACCGAATTTCATATGGCGTGTATGTTCAATGCATTGAATAACATAAAGAAAACACATGCTCTTGGGCGCTCTTTAGTGATTCATGAAAATAGGGCTACATTTTTTATTTAAGGCGCATAATAAAAACAAGACTAAGGAGATGCTATGTCACTGCAAAATTTAACCCGTTTCCCACGCCTGGAATTTATTGGCGCGCCGACGCCGCTGGAATATCTGCCGCGTTTCTCTGATTACATCGGGCGCGATATTTTTATCAAACGCGATGACGTCACCCCGATGGCGATGGGTGGGAACAAGCTGCGTAAGCTGGAATTCCTTGCCGCCGATGCGCTGCGCGAAGGCGCTGACACGCTGGTAACTGCCGGGGCGATTCAGTCTAACCATGTGCGCCAGACGGCGGCGGTGGCGGCGAAGCTCGGCCTGCACTGCGTGGCGCTACTGGAAAACCCAATGAGCACGACGGCGGAAAACTACCTCAGCAACGGCAACCGCCTGCTGCTGGATCTGTTCAACACGCAGGTTGAAATGTGCGATGCGCTGACCGACCCGAATGCGCAGCTCGCCGAGCTTGCCACGCGCCTTGAAGCGCAGGGTTTTCGTCCGTATGTGATCCCGGTAGGCGGTTCCAACGCGCTGGGTGCGCTGGGCTATGTTGAAAGTGCGCTGGAGATTGCCCAGCAGTGCGAAGGGGCGGTGTCTATTTCATCCGTGGTGGTGGCCTCCGGCAGCGCGGGGACGCACGCGGGTCTGGCGGTAGGGCTGGAACAGGTGATGCCAGAAGCCGAGCTGATTGGCGTGACGGTCTCGCGCAAAGTGGCGGATCAACTGCCGAAAGTGGTGACGCTCCAGCAGGAAATTGCCCGCAACCTCGAACTGACGGCGAAGGCCAATATTACGCTGTGGGATGACTATTTCGCGCCAGCCTACGGCATTCCTAACGATGACGGTATGGAAGCGGTGAAGCTGCTGGCACGGTTGGAAGGCATTCTGCTCGACCCGGTTTATACCGGCAAAGCGATGGCCGGGCTGATTGACGGCATTAATCAGAAGCGCTTTAAAGACGAAGGGCCGATTCTGTTTATCCATACCGGCGGTGCGCCTGCGCTCTTTGCCTATCATCCTCACATTTAAATAGAACGCGCTCATGCAAGAAAGTATTCAACTGGTTATCGACTCCGCGCCGTATCTGCTCAAAGGCGCGGTCTTCACGCTACAGCTTAGTATTGGCGGGATGTTCTTCGGCCTGATTCTGGGCTTTATTCTCGCGCTGATGCGCCTTTCGCCCATCGGCCCCATCCGCTGGCTGGCGCGCTGCTATATCTCGATTTTTCGCGGTACGCCGCTGATTGCGCAGCTGTTTATGATTTACTACGGTTTGCCGCAGTTTGGCATTGAATTGGATCCTATTCCCTCAGCGATGATTGGCCTGTCGCTTAACACGGCGGCCTATGCAGCAGAAACGCTGCGCGCGGCGATTTCGTCGATTGATAAGGGACAATGGGAAGCGGCGGCAAGTATTGGGATGACGCCATGGCAAACCATGCGTCGTGCGATTCTGCCGCAGGCTGCGCGCGTGGCGCTGCCGCCGCTGTCGAACAGCTTTATCAGTCTGGTGAAGGATACCTCTCTGGCGGCCACCATTCAGGTGCCGGAGCTGTTCCGCCAGGCGCAGCTGATTACCTCGCGTACCCTGGAAGTGTTCACCATGTATCTGGCCGCATCGCTGATTTACTGGGTGATGGCGACGGTGCTGTCGGCGCTGCAAAACTATTTTGAAAACCAGCTTAACCGCCAGGAGCGAGATCCAAAATGAGCGCAATTGAAGTCAAAAACCTGGTGAAGAAATTTCACGGCCAGACGGTGCTGTACGGGATCGATCTCGAAGTGAAAGAGGGTGAAGTGGTGGCGATTATCGGGCCGAGCGGCTCGGGAAAAACCACGCTGCTGCGCAGTATTAATCTACTGGAGGTGCCGGAAAGCGGGACGATCCGAGTCGGTGACATGACCATTGATACCGCGCGTCCGCTTAGCCAGCAGAAAGGGCTGATTCGCCGCCTTCGCCAGCACGTGGGTTTCGTTTTCCAGAACTTCAATTTATTCCCGCATCGAACGGTGCTGGAGAACATCATTGAAGGGCCGGTGATTGTGAAGGGCGAAGCCAAAGTGGAAGCCATTGCCAGAGCGCGCGAGCTGCTCGGCAAAGTGGGCCTGTCTGGCAAAGAAGAGAGCTACCCGCGTCGTCTCTCCGGCGGGCAGCAGCAGCGCGTTGCCATCGCTCGGGCGCTAGCGATGCGGCCTGACGTCATTCTGTTTGACGAGCCAACCTCCGCGTTAGACCCTGAACTGGTAGGTGAGGTGCTGAATACCATCCGTGCGCTGGCTGAAGAGAAGCGCACCATGGTTATCGTCACCCACGAAATGAGCTTTGCCCGCGATGTGGCTGACCGCGCCATCTTTATGGATCAGGGCCGCGTGGTCGAGCAGGGCGAAGCGAAAGCCCTGTTTGCCAACCCGCAGCAGGCGCGTACCCGGCAGTTCCTGGAAAAATTCCTCATGCAGTAACGTTAACCGCACGTGTTCATCGATAACATGAGCACGTGTGGAATGACTTATTTTTCATCGCAAATGATGAACGCGAGCGATTAGCGCCGTTTTAATGAAAAATTTTACTTAAGTGTGCTTAATCAATAGGTAGATTTTATGTCGCCTGTTAAACGTGAAAATAGCCTGGCAGCAGTCATTCTGCGTCATCCGTTGCAGAAATAGGGCAAATCAGGATTATTTTGCTGAAGCGTGATATTTTATACATATAAATAAGATTTATGTGTTAGGTTTCTGTATTCATAAATATGATTATTGATCAGGGGATTTCTCGTAGTCATGGGAGACGATGATTTTTTCAGCTGGCGGCGGGAAATGCTGCAACTTTTCCAGGCAGCCTCGGCAAGCGACCAGATATATGCGCTTTTACAGCAGCAAACCGAATATCTGGAATATGATTTCTTCGCCTTGTGCGTTCGCCATCCGGTACCTTTTACCCGGCCTAGAATATCGGTGTTCACCACCTATCCCGATGCCTGGATGTCGCATTATAAGTCGGCAAACTATATGGCTATCGATCCGGTACTGAAGCCGGATAACTTCTCACTGGGACATCTGCGCTGGAATGACGAGCTGTTCAGCGATGCTCAGGAATTGTGGAACGCTGCGCGTCATCACGGCCTGCAAACCGGTGCAACACAATGTCTGATGCTACCAAACCATGCTCATGGCTTCCTGTCGGTATCACGTAAGCGCGTGGCGCGTCATCCTCATGATGAAGATGAAATAGCGCTACGATTGCAAATATTGCTGGAAATGAGCCTGCTGGCATTATTACGCGTCGAAGACGAAATGGTGATGCCGCGGGAAATGAAATTCAGTAAACGGGAATTAGAAATTCTGAAATGGACGGCAGAAGGAAAAACGTCGGCGGAGATTTCGATTATTCTGGCTATTTCCGAGAATACGGTGAACTTCCATCAGAAGAACATGCAGAAAAAATTTAATGCGCCTAATAAAACGCAAATTGCCTGCTATGCGGCGGCGATTGGATTGATCTGACTCGTTCTTGCGTTCTGCGTGCCAGACGGCAAACCGGCTGTAAGCAGCGATGCTCCAGCCGGTTTAAGATTACTGGCGGTAAGCTTGTTTAATTTGCTTAACGGTGCTGGAAAATACGGCAGCCTGAGCTTCATCTTCTAACTGCGCAATTTGCTTTTCCATTTTAATAATCACACGTCCCGCGTCCGCTTGACCCATCGCTTGCAGCATCAGCGTCAGCATTGCCTTCAGGCAGGACAGCTCCTGGGCCAGATTTTGATTATTTTCTGCAGTGGAAAAATCAGGTGTGCTCATTTATTGCCTCGTACAATTTCTGCGCATTATGCGCGATCCGGATTATGAAAGCGGCGCAGTATACCACAAGCGGAGAGAAAAAAAGGAGTGCCTGTTTTTTGTGCGCTGCTCAGAGCTGATATTAATTATTATTTAAAGTTTTGAAGACAGTCAGTTAGCGACGAATTGTTTAAATATGGTTCCTTCGACGTTAATTGTTGTTACATATTATAGGGGCTAATTATCAAATATACGACAAAGCGCCTGTTTACTCCGTTTATTGCTGACGACATACTGATTTTGACGCAGGGCATCCTATTGTTTTTTAGGTCTTTCCAGCACCTGTACACGAATATTTCCAAAAACGAGATCGAAATCCATGCTCTGGCATTTTTAGACTTTCACAGTTGATATAAAACCCGGTAGTATGGGCAAATTAAGATGTAGTAGCGTTATCCCTATCCTGGAGATTATTCCTTTGATCAACGTCCTTCTTGTTGATGACCACGAACTGGTGCGCGCAGGGATACGACGCATTCTCGAAGATATAAAAGGCATTAGAGTGACCGGCGAAGCCAACTGTGGGGAAGATGCGGTGAAGTGGTGCCGTGCCAACCCGGTAGACGTTGTGCTGATGGATATGAATATGCCGGGCATCGGTGGCCTGGAAGCCACGCGTAAGATTGCGCGTTCCGCCGTCGACACCAAAGTCATCATGTTAACCGTACACACGGAAAACCCACTACCGGCAAAAGTCATGCAGGCGGGAGCCGCTGGCTATCTGAGTAAAGGTGCTGCGCCGCAGGAAGTGGTCAACGCCATTCGTTCCGTGTTCTCTGGGCAGCGTTATATTGCTTCGGATATCGCCCAGCAGATGGCGCTGAGTCAGATTGAGCCTGAAAAGACCGAATCACCTTTCGCCAGTTTGTCTGAACGTGAATTGCAGATTATGCTGATGATCACTAAAGGCCAGAAGGTGAATGAGATTTCAGAACAGTTGAGTCTGAGTCCTAAAACGGTCAACAGCTATCGCTATCGTATGTTTAGCAAATTGAACATACACGGCGACGTTGAGCTGACGCACCTGGCAATTCGCCATGGCCTTTGCAATGCGGAGTCGTTAGCAAGTCAGTGAGTGATGTTTTTGATTCAAAAGCCTTTCTGAAAACTGTAACCAGCCAGCCCGGCGTTTATCGTATGTATGATGCCGGCGGCACGGTTATTTACGTTGGCAAAGCCAAAGACCTCAAAAAACGCCTTTCCAGCTATTTTCGTGCCCAGGTGGCCTCCCGTAAAACGGAAGCGCTGGTGGCGCAGATTGCCCAGATTGATGTCACCGTTACCCATACCGAGACGGAAGCGCTGCTGCTTGAGCATAACTACATCAAGCTTTACCAGCCTCGCTATAACGTCCTGCTACGTGACGATAAGTCGTATCCCTTTATTTTCCTGAGCGGAGACACCCATCCGCGTCTGGCAACGCATCGCGGCGCAAAACACGCGAAAGGGGAGTATTTCGGACCTTTCCCGAACGGCTACGCAGTACGAGAAACGCTGGCGCTATTGCAAAAGATTTTCCCCATCCGCCAGTGCGAAAACAGCGTTTACCGAAACCGCTCACGTCCGTGCTTGCAGTACCAGATTGGTCGCTGCCTGGGGCCGTGCGTGAAGGGGCTGGTGAGCGAGGAAGAGTACGCGCAGCAGGTTGACTACGTGCGCCTGTTCCTCGCCGGGAAGGACGACCAGGTGCTGACGCAGCTGATTGCGCGCATGGAGAAAGCGAGCCAGGTGTTGGCGTTTGAAGAGGCCGCGCGCATTCGCGATCAGATTCAGGCCGTTCGTCGAGTGACGGAAAAACAGTTTGTCTCCAACAACGGTGATGATCTTGATGTGATTGGCGTCGCGTTTGAAGCGGGCATGGCCTGCGTCCACGTGTTGTTTATCCGCCAGGGCAAGGTGTTGGGGAGTCGCAGCTACTTCCCGAAAGTGCCAAACGATACTGAACTGGGCGAAGTGGTGGAAACCTTTGTTGGTCAGTTCTATTTCCAGGGCAGCCAGATGCGTACGCTGCCGGGCGAGATCCTGCTCGACTTCACGCTCAAAGATAAAACCCTGTTGGCTGATTCGTTATCGGAGCTGGCAGGCCGTCGGATTCAGGTGCAAACCAAACCGCGCGGCGATCGCGCTCGCTATCTGAAGCTGGCGCGAACCAACGCGGTGACGGCGCTGTCGACTAAACTTTCTCAGCAGTCTACCGTTCATCAACGTTTGCAGGCGCTCTCCGCCGAGCTTAAGCTGCCGGCCATCAAACGTATGGAATGTTTTGATATCAGCCACACCATGGGGGAACAAACCGTTGCCTCGTGCGTGGTGTTTGATGCCAACGGCCCACTGCGCGCGGAGTATCGTCGCTATAATATCACCGGGATCACCCCGGGCGATGACTATGCGGCGATGAACCAGGTTCTGCGCCGTCGCTATGGTAAAGCGATTGATGACAGCAAAATTCCTGACGTGATTTTGATAGACGGTGGGAAAGGGCAGCTAGGGCAGGCGAAAGCGGTATTTGCTGAGCTTAACGTGCCGTGGGATAAAAACCATCCGCTGCTGTTAGGCGTGGCAAAGGGTAGCGACCGTAAGGCCGGTCTTGAAACGCTGTTTTTTGAGCCGGAAGGTGAGGGCTTCAGCCTGCCGCCGGATTCACCGGCGCTGCACGTCATTCAGCATATTCGCGACGAATCACACGATCATGCAATTTCCGGGCACCGCAAGAAACGCGCTAAGGTTAAAAGCACCAGTTCGCTGGAGACTATCGAAGGCGTGGGGCCAAAACGCCGTCAGATGCTGCTCAAGTACATGGGTGGCCTACAAGGTTTGCAGCAGGCAAGCATTGAAGATATTGCAAAAGTGCCGGGAATCTCGGTCGGGCTCGCAGAAAAGATCTTCTACTCGTTGAAACATTAGGGGCTCTGTAGCAACATAGGGCTAATATTTACTGACAACAGATAGTTACCTCGCCATGCAATATAATATTCCTACATTGCTTACGTTGTTCCGCGTCATCCTGATTCCGTTTTTCGTGCTGGCGTTCTACCTTCCGTTCGTCTGGGCGCCTTTTGTTTGTGCGCTGATCTTCTTCATTGCAGCGGTAACCGACTGGTTCGATGGTTATCTTGCACGTCGCTGGAACCAAAGTACCCGTTTCGGTGCCTTCCTCGATCCGGTTGCGGATAAAGTGATGGTGGCGATTGCGATGGTGCTGGTGGCCGAACACTACCACACCTGGTGGGTGACCTTGCCGGCTGCGACCATGATTGCGCGCGAGATTATTATCTCTGCGCTGCGCGAGTGGATGGCCGAACTCGGTAAGCGCAGCAGCGTGGCCGTCTCCTGGATCGGTAAAGTAAAAACAACGGCGCAGATGGCTGCGCTGGTTTGGATGCTGTGGCGTCCAAATATCTGGGTTGAGTGGGCGGGTATCGCGTTATTCATGGTCGCAGCGGTGCTGACGCTGTGGTCAATGCTGCAATATTTGAACGCTGCACGCGGTGATTTGCTTCAAGAGTGATCGTTTCGGCGTAATTTTCAGCAAACGGCACAAAGTTGCGAAAAATACCGTTGACTCACCGCGTCAGATAAGTAGAATGCAACGCATCGAACGGCAGCACTGATTGCCAGACGATAGCAAAATCAAGTGGTTAGCAAATCAACTTGATAATGCGGGAATAGCTCAGTTGGTAGAGCACGACCTTGCCAAGGTCGGGGTCGCGAGTTCGAGTCTCGTTTCCCGCTCCAAATTAAAAGCATCGGCAATTGCGGGTGTTTAAGATTTAAAGGCGCGTTAGCAAAGCGGTTATGTAGCGGATTGCAAATCCGTCTAGTCCGGTTCGACTCCGGAACGCGCCTCCACTTTTTTCCCTGGCCGGATGGTGGAATCGGTAGACACAAGGGATTTAAAATCCCTCGGCGTTCGCGCTGTGTGGGTTCAAGTCCCACTCCGGCTACCATGGGAAACAGAAGAATAATCAAAGCAATAAGCAGTGTCGTGAAACCACCTACGGGTGGTTTT
>NZ_CABTJS010000054.1:0-10197 GCF_902485085.1 uncultured Kluyvera sp. | reverse complement strand
TATTCCTCCAGTTGTTGAAGACTGCGGCTGCGAATCTCTTGTTGCAGCTTCTCAATCACTTCACTTACGTCCAGGCTGCCCAGGTCTTTACCACGGCGGGTGCGAACGGCAACTTTGCCAGCTTCCACCTCTTTGTCACCGCAGACCAACATATAAGGGACACGACGTAAAGTGTGCTCGCGGATTTTAAAGCCAATCTTCTCATTTCTCAAGTCCGCTTTTACACGAATGCCTGCATTTTGTAGTTTACGGGTCAATTCGTTAACGTATTCAGACTGAGAATCAGTGATATTCATCACCACAACCTGCACAGGGGCAAGCCATGTTGGGAAGAAACCAGCGAACTCTTCGGTCAGGATGCCAATGAAGCGCTCCAGAGACCCCAAAATTGCGCGGTGAATCATCACCGGTACCTGACGCTCGTTGTTCTCGCCTACATAAGAGGCGCTCAGACGAGACGGCAGAGAGAAGTCCAGCTGTACAGTACCGCACTGCCATGCACGATCGAGGCAGTCATACAGGGTAAATTCAATTTTCGGACCGTAGAATGCGCCTTCACCCAGTTGATATTCAAACGGGATGTTGTTTTCTTCCAGCGCAACCGCCAGATCCGCTTCAGCACGGTCCCACATTTCATCGCTACCGATACGTTTTTCCGGACGCGTTGAAAGTTTGACCACGATTTTTTCGAAACCGAAAGTGCTGTACATATCATAGACTAAACGAATGCATGCGTTCACTTCATCACGCACCTGCTCTTCCGTACAGAAGATATGGGCGTCATCCTGAGTGAAGCCGCGTACACGCATTAAGCCATGCAGCGCACCTGACGGTTCATTACGGTGGCAGCTACCGAACTCCGCCATACGCAGCGGCAGGTCACGGTAGGATTTCAGACCCTGGTTGAAGATCTGAACGTGCCCCGGGCAGTTCATTGGCTTGATGCAGTACTCACGGTTCTCAGAAGAGGTGGTGAACATTGCATCTTTGTAGTTGTCCCAGTGGCCGGTTTTTTCCCACAGCACACGGTCCATCATGAACGGGCCTTTCACTTCCTGATACTGGTACTCTTTCAGCTTGGAGCGAACAAAAGTTTCCAGTTCACGGAAGATAGTCCAGCCGTCATTATGCCAGAACACCATCCCCGGCGCTTCTTCCTGCATATGATACAGGTCGAGCTGCTTACCGATTTTACGGTGATCGCGTTTTGACGCTTCTTCCAGACGCTGCAGGTAGGCATTGAGGGCTTTTTTGTCCGTCCATGCAGTACCATAGATACGCTGCAGCATCTTGTTGTTGCTGTCGCCACGCCAGTATGCACCGGCGGTTTTCATCAGCTTGAAGTAGTGACAGAAACGCATATTCGGCACGTGCGGACCACGGCACATGTCGACGTATTCTTCGTGATGATACAAGCCAGGCTTGTCATCATGCGCGATGTTTTCATCAAGGATGGAAACTTTATAGTTTTCACCACGTTTGACGAAAGTTTCACGAGCTTCATGCCAGCTCACTTTCTTCTTGATGACATCATAGTTTTTCTCGGCGAGCTCATGCATGCGTTTTTCGAGCGCGTCGATGTCTTCCTGGGTCAGCGTATGGTCAAGATCAACGTCATAATAGAAACCGTTGTCAATCACCGGGCCGATCGCCATTTTGGTGTTTGGCCACAGCTGTTTGATCGCATGACCAAGCAGGTGAGCACACGAGTGACGAATGATTTCCAGACCGTCTTCATCTTTTGCGGTGATAAGAGACAGCGTGGCATCGTTTTCAATCAGATCTGAAGCATCAACCAGTTCACCGTTCACGCGCCCAGCGATGGTGGCTTTTGCCAGGCCAGGACCGATGTCCAGAGCAACATCCATTGGGCTTACGGCGTGGTCGTAATGGCGTTGGCTGCCATCAGGAAGAGTAATTACAGGCATTTAATGTCCTTATTTGCAGTGGTGCCCCACACGAAAGAGCACATACAAAACTATATGATTAAATTTATCAACAGGTTATGGATTGATTTCTGCTTCACTCTGCAAAAAATGAGGAGTGTGTACACATTGTGTACCCTGCTCCGCCTGCATCCGCCTGCTGATAACACCGTGGGTTAGTTTACACATCATCAGGACATGATAAAAGCCGCAATTACCTTGTGGGGCGCACACTGCTATCTTTACCAACAATTCTGATACACTACATTAAATCTTAAAGGAAAAAGGACAGAACATGCCCACTCATCGATTCGCAAAAAAACATTGGAAAATGGTGCTGGTACTGATCGCTATCTGTGGCGCAATGCTACTGCTTAGATGGGCGGCGATGATTTGGGGATAATGATGGAAGTGTAAAGGCTAATGGCGCGGAGTTTTCAGTCCATTTTTAACATTCAGACTAGCGCATTAGAATATATACAGAAAATGCTGTTAACACAGATTTATTGACAATATGTGCGACTAAACCCGATTCAGATTTACACTCATAATACAAAGACTGAATTTTAATTAGAAATAAATGGCAGCAAGAAAAACCGGTACCACTCTACCCGGTTTTCTCTGCCGTTATAAATAATTGAACAAAAATCAGATTATTACAGCACAGAAATATTAGGACCAACCACCAGCAACCAGGGTATGTACATTAAAAGCATCATCCATTGACTGGCCGGTAGACTGAGAGCCAGGCGCCATATTAGAGCCCGCTTCAACGTCGTGCGCGCTAGAGATACCAATGTGCTGTGCGGTAGTGGTGTTCGTAGAACTGGCAGGTTGAGCTACTGGTTCGGCAGCAAATACGCCGAAAGAGAGTGCTGACAGCAGAATAGCTGCGGATGCGATTTTGATATTTTTCATAATGTTTATTCTCTGACTTGATTAAGACTTTAGAACGCTAAGGCATCATTCCGCCCTTGAACATAGTCTAGATCCAGATCACACTTTTGCCTAGTCAAAATATTTAGCTATTCGTGTCAAATTTATTGAATATATATGTCAGAAAGGTCGAATGTGGAGATATTATGAAGAACTTGTATTTTTAATAAAATAAAACAGCGGTTGCTTTAAATAATAACACAAAACGATAAATTGAAAATACAGGCCGGGAATTCTCCGGCCTGTAAATTATTACATCGTATAACCAAGCGTCAGCGAGGTACGGCGATCGGTATGATTCGGCGCCGTTGCTGGTGGTTCAGAGTTCCAGGTCACGTTGTAAGCCACTTTCAAACCAAAGTGTTCGTTGATTGCGACATTCAGTGCGGTTTCTGAGTTGACGGTCGTATCATCCGCGCCCAGTACGGATACGCCCTGAGTGAATTTCGCGGTTTGAGTCATCTGCCACGCGTAGGTCGCGGAAGCATAACCCAGCGGCCGAGTTTCTGAATCGCCATCGGTATATTCGTCATAACGAACGCCAGGACCGAATTCAAAACGGAAGCTGTGGATAGGTCCATTCAGGAATTGACGACCATAACCCGCGGTAAACACATCACGCTCATGGTAACCATTGTAGCGGTCGGTCAGCCAGCTCGCCTGACCAAACAGGTAATCTTCATGCGTCATATTGTAACGACTACGCCCCCCTACAGAGTATTTCTCTGAAGAACGTTCATCGTTTGCAGACGTGTTGCTGGCGGTACCCCAAAGGGACCAGGCCGTCGATTCACCGTACCAGGTGAGCGTGGAGTCAGCGGTCGCTGAAGTACTTTTGGTATTACCAGCCTGCGAGAGATAGCCCGCATTGACGTTGCCTTCAAAAGGCTTCTTGGCGGTGCTCGGGTCATCCATGACAGTAAAAACGGTATCACTGGCGGTTGCATATGCAGACGCAAACACGCCCCCCAGCAGCACAACCGCTGCCGGTACTGTCTTCAAAAGCTTCATTTATTAAGGGTCCGTACAACAAAATAGGAGACAATTCCGTCCCGGAAACTTTCGCGAGGATCAACGACGGGGTGGTCCATAGAAAGGCAACAAATTATAAAAAGGCACGTATAACATAGCAATCTATTCTTCTTTCATTTTTTGAATAAGAGACCTCTTAAAGCACGTTTTAATTTATAATAAAAAAGCCGCAGCTTCTTTACGCTTTTCTATAAAAATCAGTCCGTTGATTCTTTCTTTATTCTCTATCCGGTGCCAGACTTAAACGCAATTGTGTTCTAAGCCACTTGTTGGCTTAAAAAGGGAGGTTATCGATATGGTCAAGATCTACACGCTGACGCTCGCCCCTTCACTCGACAGCGCCACCCAAACGCCACAGATTTATCCAGAAGGGAAACTCCGCTGTAGTGCCCCTGTTTTCGAGCCTGGCGGCGGTGGGATTAACGTTGCGCGCGCAATCACCTTTCTGGGCGGCAGCGCGACCGCTATTTTCCCCGCCGGTGGCGCAACAGGTGAACACCTGGTCGCCCTACTTCAGGCTGAAAACGTACCGGTTGAAAGCATCGAAGCACACGAATGGACTCGCCAGAACCTTCACGTTCACGTTGCGGCTAACGGCGAGCAATACCGCTTTGTGATGCCGGGAGCCACGCTCAACGGTGATGAACTGATGAAATTACAGGAAAAGGTTCTGCAAATTGCGCCTGGGTCGCTACTGGTCATCAGCGGCAGTCTTCCGCCTGGCGTTTCCCTTGAGCAGTTCACTGCACTCATTCAAGCCGCCCAACATCATGGCCTACGTTGCGTTATCGATAGCTCCGGTGATGCCCTTACCGCTGCACTGGCGATAGGCCAGATTGAGCTGGTTAAGCCGAATCAGAAAGAACTCAGCGCGTTGGTCCAACGTGAACTTGTACAACCTGATGATGTGCGCAATGCAGCGCTGGAAATCATCCGCAGCGGGAAGGCTCGGCGCGTAGTGGTATCGTTAGGTGCGCAAGGGGCGCTGGCGATTGACGAGCAAAACTGCGTTCAGGTTGTGCCGCCTCCCATCAAAAGTCAGAGCACCGTTGGTGCGGGCGACAGTATGGTTGGCGCCATGACCCTCAAGCTTGCTGAAAATGCGTCCCTCGAAGAGATGGTTCGCTTTGGCGTTGCCGCAGGCAGTGCAGCGACGATTAACCAGGGGACGCGCCTGTGTTCGCAGGAAAATACCCATAAGATTTACGCCTACCTGCAACAGCACTAAATGCTCAAAAATCGGGCTCGTAGCACACGCTACGAGTCGCGAAATCACGGTAATCAACTATGCTAACCAAACTCCATTGTTAACAATGGCGTGCATCACGATGGTTTAACTCACGATCGCCACGGGTGAGCCATCATGCACCTGTCGCAGAAGGCATACGACCTTGTCCCTGCTTTCTACACTCTTTTTACCCGTTGTGCGGTATAGCTCGTATTTTTACCCGGCATTTATGCGCTAACCTTATGATATGGCAGAAAACATGGGGAGAGACATCATGTGGCAAGCGATCAGTAGTCTGTTAGGCGAGCAACTTGGAAGTGGCGAAATCGATCAGCGTACTGAACTGCCCGGCGGAGAGATCCATGCCGCATGGCATATACGCTATACAGGTCGCGATTTTTTCGTCAAATGCGATGAACGAGAGCTATTACCCATTTTCACCGCGGAAGCCGATCAACTTGAACTGCTCTCCCGTAGTAAAACCGTGTCCGTTCCGGAAGTGTTTGTCGTCGGTTCAGACCGCGATTACAGCTTCCTGGTGATGGAGTACCTGCCTCCTCGTCCGCTGGATGCGCATAATGCATTCTTACTGGGTCAGCAGCTTGCCCGTTTGCACGAATGGAGCGATCAGCCGCAGTTTGGCCTCGACTTCGACAACGATCTGTCTACCACCCCACAGCCCAATGCCTGGCAACGGCGCTGGTCCAACTTTTTCGCCGAACAGCGTATTGGCTGGCAACTTGAGCTTGCGGCTGAAAAAGGCATGGAGTTCGGGGATATTGACGCCATTGTTAACCATATCCAGCAGCGCCTGAGCGGCCACCAGCCACAGCCTTCTCTATTGCATGGCGACCTTTGGTCAAACAACTGCGCACTGGGGCCAAACGGGCCGTATATTTTTGACCCAGCCTGTTATTGGGGAGATCGCGAATGCGACCTGGCCATGTTACCGCTGCACCCGGATCAACCACCGCAAATTTACGATGGCTATCAGTCCGTGTCCCCACTTCCGGCAGATTTCCTTGACCGGCAGTCGGTCTATCAGCTTTATACCTTAATTAACCGCGCCATTCTTTTCGGCGGTCAGCACTTTGTCACTGCGCAGAAAGCGTTGGACCACGTTCTCGCTGCATAAAAAAAGCCCCTTTCGGGGCTTTTTTAGTTCATCTGCACGCCTTTCAGGCGGAACTCAATATTCATAATGAGCCCTGTGCCCGGCTTACCGGTTTCATAGCGCCATTTGCGCATAGCCGTTTTCACATCGCGTTCAAACATATTTGACGGTTGAGCGGAAAGAATTTCCACATTTTCGACGCGCCCGTCGGCGGTTACGTCAAATTTCACCCGAACTTTACCTTCGATACGCAGAGCCTGAGCACGCGTAGGGTAACCTGGCTGCGGACGATTAAGCGCGCGCGGGCCAGTGGGCGCATTGACCGATGGCGCACTGGCGCCCGGCAGGTTATTCGCAACGGAGCGCGCTGGCGGCGCATCATTATTCACCGTGGAGAGCGGACGCTGTTCAACCGGTTTAATTTCCGGTTTTGGCTGCTCAACTTTTTTCACCGGCTTCGGTTTAGGTTTTGGCTTAGGTTTCGGTTTATGAATAACGACCGGGGCCTGCGGCACCTCAGGAATAGGTTCCGGTTCTGGCTCGGGTTCAGGCTCAACGATTGGCTGTGGCTGAACCACTGCCTGTGGGGGCTCTAAATCAGCGGGAGCCACCATCGTGATGGTAATCGGCTGAGCGGGTGCGGGCAGTTCAATAACCTGATGTACCGAGGTATAAAGCAGACCGGCCACGACGGCACCGTGAATGCCAACAGAGAGTAACGTCGGCCACGGAAAGCGGCGAGGTAAATCAAGGGTCATTGCAGTCATAATCGTTACAGTTAAAAAATGAGACCCCGATTTTAAATGCAAATGACAATCATATTCAATAAGACATCTTATCTTCGATCAACTTTTTGCCCTTCCTGCCCAAAAAATCCCCGTCCAAACACAACTTTTCACACCGGCAAAACTTTGCATTGCAGTCGCTAGCGCTTTCCCTTAACGTAATCCGCAAATTATTTAAACAGGAGTTCCGCCCGTGCTTTACGTCATCTACGCTCAGGATATCGCCGACTCTCTTGAAAAACGTCTTTCCGTCCGCCCTGCTCATCTGGCTCGCCTGCAGCTTCTGCATGATGAAGGCCGTCTGCTGACCGCAGGCCCAATGCCAGCCGTTGATAGCAACGATCCAGGCGCGGCCGGTTTTAGCGGTTCAACGGTTATTGCTGAATTTGAATCACTGGAAGCCGCTCAGGCATGGGCGCAGGATGACCCATACGTCGCCGCAGGGGTTTATCAGCAGGTTTCAGTAAAACCTTATAAGAAGGTTTTTTAGATTTCAAAAATGTATCATTATTTCATGAAGATACGTAAAAAATAAATTCTTATCATCATTTTGAGGGCGCATTTAGGTACGCATTAATCTAAATGCTCTCTCAATCACAACCACCTGGCCTCCAGTTTGGCAATTACACTAGAAATTTGTATATGCCCATTCTTTGCCCAAGCTCAAACCCTTAAAGATCACCTCGCCTATCTTGCAGTCGGAGGTGAGCATGATATTTCCTATGACCCAGAACAAATTAGTGAGCACAACGTCACACCGGACGCTAATGTCCCGCTACTGAGCAAGCGAGACAGTCAACTACACCTCAACCAGATTTTTTTGAGGTTATGAACCTAGGTGGTATTGGACGAGTGATTTTAAATTATGCGTATTATCTATACTAATCAATAAGTTACTTTGATTTTTCCCATTCACTCTGAAATTACTATTTAATCTATTCAGAGAGTTACCGATTACCAACCACTCCAATGGTGAAGGATTTACAGCCTCTAAGGTCCACAATGAGCGGAGAGCGTGAGTGTCTGGGCTAACCCATAAACAGCGTTCGTTCAATACGACAATTTTTCCTCAATGCTTTGGCACGACCGTTTTGTTTAAAGTCTCTGACAAGCTTTTTCAGCATCAAGTATGCCGTAACCAGTCCCTGCTTTATCTAGGTTGTCAGACGCAGCACTTCACGCCAGTGAATTTCGTTCACTTTCAGATTCAGGGTGGTCGTTGATATCAGTACTGAAGCACCGGGTATTGGTCGGCTTTCCCTGTGATAAATAGCTTCTTATCGTGGATGCCACGATCGTGGACAAATCCCAAACAACCCTCTCCAAGTCTGAATTGAATATCAGAATTCCACGAACAGCGCCACTACAAAATTCTCCCTTTCTTGTTATTTTTATTTAGGTAGAATTGCGAACTGCCTTAAGATTTAACATATTTGACATTAAATTTTTATGGGGATAAAAACTATGGCTGTATGTCCTTTCTGTAGATCACATGTTCATGATCAAGCAGATATATGTAGCTCTTGCAACGCAGAAAAAGTAACCACATTCCGTGGTAATTTTGATCACTCTATTAAAGCAATGCGCCCAATTCTTGGCATGTTTGGTATGGTAGGTATTATATTAGGCCTTCTTATAGGATTTTCCATTGGAATGAAAACTGTGGCATTTTTAGGCTGGGTTTCTGGTGTTATTGTTTTTTTATTAGTAATGTTTGCCCCTGCATTATTAAGAACAGCAGTTGTATGTAGAAATGGAAAGGTTCAGTGGTATAGATAATATCAAAAATACCAGATCGCTACTGATATAATGTTTAATACCTTTACCAACTTAGGGTAAAAATATCATATCACGGTACTCTTGAGTATCGTGATTATATTTTTATCCATATAAAACTCTACCCCAACCGCCCATCATAACTACAATAGTAACTTGATACCAATTGTATAATGAAATTCTTCTAACAAAATCTTTAAAATCATGAGTGTGTTGCTGTTCAAAAGATATCACAATAAAATATTTTAAACATACTGATGCAGTCAATAATCGCCATATTATAGTCTCAGAAAGTGACATAGTGATACCTCTATTTTATTCCCTTCACATAAAATCAGCTTTGGTGGTACAAAATAAAAAAGAATCAGTCAACGGTTTAGATTGCAATACTCACCGTAGTTTGAACGTTCAAGCATGATGAGTATTGATTTATTATTCACATGGATAGAAATAAATGAATCATGACCAGTTCAGTGAGATATTTAATAACAAACACTGAAATCTATTTCGTTTTTATCACTAGGGGTAAATTTATATTCCTTACCATCAGATGTGATTATTTTGAATGAATCTGACATGTTAAAAATTTTGGCAAAACCTTTACCTGTATAGCGATGTGGGTTTCCTTTCACTGGGTCTTTTTTTTCATCTATCAATGTGTAATCATTATTCGTTGAATGTCCAACCAATAATCTTATTGACTTATAAGCACTAATTTTAGGCACCTGGTATAATGTCCCATCAGCATAAAAAATAACATTTGACGACTGATCATCGTTACATGTAAGAGCCAAAAAACTCTTAGAATTCACAGCATCATCGACGTCCCAGTAATGGCCATTTTTATTTTCGTGATGAGTCCATGCCATTGCCGCACCCGAAAAAGCAACCAACATCAGCCCCGTTACTATTCTTTTCAAAATCTCCCCTTATTTTTAACTAATTGGATTACAATTTATAATTTGCATTAATATAATCAATGTAGATATAAAAAACAATCCACGCATTATATTAATTTTAATGTTTACCATAAAAAGTCAACCGTAAAAGCAGATATAACTCCAGCAATCAATAAGACCAACCAAGATATTGCATGAACTTCGACTCTTCACATCACCGGGCAGTCGTCAAACTCTCCCGTTCTGGCATCGTTGATGATGTACGTAATTACTCCAAAAACAGGATGCGACCCTATATAACTCCCTTCATCTTCAGGTAGCTCTTCTCTTCGCCCATTTTCCAGGTTGATCAGATGTGGGGTCGGGTGCAGGCGATAACGCTCTATCCTGAATTCCCCTTCGATAGCACACACAAGCAGTGAACCATCGAATGGAGAAAGCGAAGAGTCGACCACCAGCAAAGCCCCTTGTAAAACTCCTTCCCGAAAATGCGAGCACGCAG
>NZ_CABTJS010000053.1:0-3706 GCF_902485085.1 uncultured Kluyvera sp. | reverse complement strand
AGGCTGACCGGCGCCAGCCAGACATTACCGCTGCCGGCATGCTGGCCGCCGTTTAGCGCGATGCTACAGGAAATATCCGTCACCCGCCCGGCAAAATCGACCCGTCCGCGATCGTAATTGGTCTCAAAACCCCACGCCGAGGGGGCGGCGAGGCTGCCGCAAAATAGCAGCCACGCGATAGTGTTTTTCGGCAATCCCTTCATTCCCCCTCCCGTATTAATCGTACGTCAGGTTAAAGATCATATGCGACTCCACCTCGCCGGTGCTGGTCGTCGGGCCATACTGATAAAAACGCGCTTGCAGCGGTATGGTGATGTAGCGGGTCTCCTGATCATTCAAGCGGCCGACGGTGTATTTCTTATTAAACTGCAGCGGGGAGCCATCCTTCAGCACCTGGATGCCAATGCCTTTCGCCATCCCGCTGCCGGCTTTTTCATTCAGCAAGGCGCCCATGGTAGCGGTAGTGCTGGTGGCCAGGGTACCGGAGAACGAGGTGCTAATGTTGGCATATCCCGTTTCACTCAGGCCGCCGCTGCACTGCAGGTCGATATTAAAATCCTTCCCGCCGGCGGTGGTGCCGACCCCTTTCAGGTCGGTGCGCCGGATGGAACCCACATCGACATTCATATTTTTCCCGCTCAGCACCGAACAGGAGGGCGAGACCACGGTGATGGCGCTGGCGCTCAGATAGGTTTCGAGGATCGGGTTACTGCCGCTCTCCCAGTCGTAGGAGGTGTACTTACCCGCCACCAGGGTGCCGCTGCCGGTGGTTGCCGCGGTTTTGATAATCTCCAGCGTAAAGCGCGACCCTTCGAGGGAATAGTCGGTGGTGTTATATACCCGGGACGAATAGACGTCGGGATAGACGATATTCACCGTCGCGCCGCCGCGGCTGAAACGCATGCCGATTCCCGGCACGTTGGTGGAGTAGATTTTATTTCCAAGGTCCGTGGCCCCTGGCGACACGATCTTCGCCGCAAAGCGGTTGGTGCCGGAAGTACAGCGATAGCTTGCCCCGCCGGGAGCGCTCATCGTCCAGTCGCGGGTAAGGATCACCGAGCCCACCGGCAGATCCGGGGGCACCACCACCCTGCCCACCACCATGTCCAGCATCACCGTTGGCGATGAGAGACGCGTACAGGAGGCCCAGGACGAGGTGGTTCCCAGCGCCATTAAGACGATAAAAAGCGTTAGTAATTTCCTCAGCGACATACGCTATCCTTTGTTGTTTGCTGTCCCAGATCCACCGAACACTGCCCGCCGCTCCACTTCACAATCGCGCGTTTGGCGTTCGCATCGCTGATAAACATCATGCTGCCCTGGCCGACAACGCCGATCTCCTTGCCGTCGGGGGAGAAAATACTTGCCGCAAACGGCAACGGCTCGTGGTTCGCCTGGCGCGCCTGCAGGGTGAGGTTGTTCTGCACCTTAGTGCCGAACGCGACCTTAACCACGCTGCCTTCCCACGGCACAACCTGCGCCACGGTGCGATCGAAGGCCACGTCGTCATGGCTGCCTTTCGGGTCGATTTCCACGGCGTTAATCCGGTACGGGCGCAGATACGGCAGGATGGCGTAACCATTGCTGTCCACACGGGTGCCCGGCGATCCCGGAAGCATCGCCCCGGCCGCGTCTTTGGCTTCAATCAGGGCCATCGTCGAGCCGCTTTCCGGTGAGAGCACCACGCCGCCGCTGTGGGCGATCATCGTCCCGCTGGCGCCAATGCCGCTCTGACGATAGCCTTCGCCCTGGCTGTAGCTGCCGTTGAGGGTGGTCCATGGCGTACGGTAGCTGCCGTTGAGCGCCACATCATGCTGACCGCCGGTGGCGGTGGTGGTCGACACGCCGTAGTTAAGGTTGTTTTCACTGTCCAGCGAACCGTTGATACCAATCTGCGAGCTGGCAAAGCGCGAGTTATTGAACGAGGTGTTCGACGTCAGGTTGGCGGTGCGGTTATCGCCAAACCACAGCGGGTAGCTGAAGTTGAGTGAAATACGATCGTCGCGACGATGACCGGAGCTGTCTGGCGTATAGACGCGCTGCGCGCTCGCCGACCAGGAGAGACGACCAAATGAATTGTTGTAGCTGACCTGATACTGCTTCTCGGTCCCGGAGCGGTTCCAGTAATCGGAGATACGGCCGCTGAGATAAAACCCGCCCCAGCCGTCCGGCAGGTTCTGGTTCACCGTGAAGGTCATGCCGTTTTTTTGCCGCCACAGGGTGTAGTTGCTGCGACTATTTTTTTCCTGATCGACGGCGTACAGCGCGTCGTTGAGGTTGTAATAACCTTTCGTCGAGTAGCGATACGCCGCCAACACGATGCTGGTCTGGGTATCGGTAAACATGCGGTTAAAGGTCGCGCGATAGCTCTGACCCGAGTCATCATGGGCATCGCTCTTCAACCGCGAATGGGTGACGTCAAAAGAGAGCGCGCCGATGCCGGTGTTCATCCCTGTCCCCACCAGGAAGGCCTGATAGTCGTCAAAACCGGTGACCCCGGTGTAGCCGGTCAACAGATTGTTGATCCCGTGCTGCCAGGTCGCCTGATAGAGCATCGGCTTGTTGCGCAGCGCGCTGTCGTCCACTTTACCGGCGGAGAGCGCGTAGCGGGTCATTCCCGGACGCAGCAGCTGGGCGACGGAAGCGTAAGGCACGCTAAACACTTCTACCGAGCCATCCGCTTCTTTCACCGAGACCTCAAGATCGCTGCCATAGCCGGAAGGATAGACATCCTGCAGGGTAAACGGTCCGGGCGGAACGGTGGTCTGATAGATAATATTGCTGCCCTGGCGCACGGTGACGAGGGCGTTGCTCTGCGCCACGCCGCGAATTTCCGGAGCATACGAGCGCATGCCGTCCGGGAACATATTGTCATCGGTGGAAAGATTAACCCCGCGCAGACCGATAGTGTCGAAAAATTCACCATTGGTGAAAATCTGCCCGCCGCTGACGATGGAGTTGAGCTGTGGGATAGGGCGCTGGAGATAGGTCTGGTTGCTGTTCCAGTGCGCTTTACCCTGCTGCTGCTGCCAGTTCAGGTTGCCGATGTGCTTCAGCAGCCAGCCGTCCCACGACAGACCGGCGTTGACGCCCAGATAGGCGCTGCTGTTATCCGACCCGCCTACCGAAGAGGTATGGCTGTTCCAGGCGTTCGCCATCCAGCCAAGATTGAGCGCGGTAATACCTTTGTCCCAGAACTCCGGGCTGACATAGTTTTTCAGGCGTTGATCTTCATAGATCTGCGGTACCGAAATGTTCAACCGCAGGGAGGACTGGACCAGGTTGTCTTTGACGTTTTCTTCGTTGCGCCAGGATTTGAGGCTACCGCAGTAGCCCTCCTGCTCGCTCAGCTGCGGATTGAGCTTTTCCGCCGCGATGCCATATTGGGCCAGCATCGCTTTGGTGTAGCAGACGCCCAGCCGACCATCTTTATCGCGCGCGATGCGTAAATCGTAGCGCCCTTTCCACTCGTCGTTGGTGTAGACGTCAAGGGAGTAAGTGCCTTCGGTAATCGCGCTGGTCGAAAAGCGCGACAGATCGACCTTTTCGCGACTGCCGACAATAAAGCCGTCGTTAAACTGATATACCGTTCCCGGGTTTTCCTGTCCGCTGGAAAATGGCGGAAAGCAGCACAGCGCGATGGCGATCGCGGTGCTTAATCTTCCCGGGCAGAATGACCTCTGCTTCATTAGCTTTTCCCTTATTT
>NZ_CABTJS010000052.1:0-13611 GCF_902485085.1 uncultured Kluyvera sp. | reverse complement strand
ATGGACTCCAACGATTTGGAGAAAGAGCGTGGGATTACCATCCTCGCGAAAAACACCGCAATCAAATGGAATGATTACCGTATCAACATCGTTGATACCCCAGGGCACGCCGACTTCGGTGGTGAAGTTGAGCGCGTCATGTCCATGGTTGACTCTGTGCTGCTGGTAGTTGATGCAATGGATGGCCCGATGCCGCAGACGCGCTTCGTGACCAAAAAAGCATTTGCTCATGGTCTGAAGCCAATTGTTGTTATCAACAAAGTTGACCGTCCAGGCGCGCGTCCTGATTGGGTTGTTGACCAGGTATTCGACCTGTTCGTTAACCTCGACGCGACCGACGAACAGCTGGACTTCCCTATCGTTTACGCTTCCGCGCTGAACGGTATCGCAGGTCTGGATCACGAAAATATGGCGGAAGACATGACCCCGCTGTATCAGACCATCGTTGATCGTGTACCGGCTCCAGACGTAGACCTGGATGGCCCGCTGCAGATGCAAATCTCCCAGCTGGACTACAACAACTACGTTGGTGTTATCGGTATCGGCCGTATCAAACGCGGTAAAGTGAAGCCAAACCAGCAGATCACTATCATTGATAGCGAAGGCAAAACCCGTAACGGTAAAGTCGGTAAAGTGCTGACTCACCTGGGTCTGGAGCGTATCGATAGCGACCTGGCTGAAGCTGGCGACATCATCGCGATCACCGGTCTGGGCGAGCTGAACATCTCCGACACCATCTGCGACCCGCAGAATGTTGAAGCGCTGCCAGCGTTGTCCGTAGATGAACCAACCGTAACCATGTTCTTTAACGTCAACACCTCTCCATTCTGTGGTAAAGAAGGTAAATACGTTACTTCTCGTCAGATCCTGGATCGCCTGAAGAAAGAACTGGTACACAACGTTGCACTGCGCGTTGAAGAAACTCCGGATGCAGACGCATTCCGCGTTTCTGGCCGTGGTGAGCTGCACCTGTCCGTTCTGATTGAAAACATGCGTCGTGAAGGTTTCGAAATGGCGGTTTCCCGTCCGAAAGTAATCTTCCGCGAAATCGATGGCCGTAAACAAGAGCCATTCGAAAACGTAACGCTGGACGTCGAAGAGCAGCACCAGGGTTCTGTCATGCAGGCACTGGGTGAGCGTAAAGGCGACCTGAAAAACATGAATCCAGACGGAAAAGGCCGCGTACGTCTCGACTACGTGATCCCAAGCCGAGGGCTTATCGGTTTCCGTTCAGAATTCATGACCATGACCTCCGGTACCGGTCTGCTGTACTCCACCTTCAGCCACTACGACGACGTTCGTCCGGGTGAAGTTGGCCAGCGTCAGAACGGCGTACTGATCTCCAACGGTCAGGGTAAAGCGGTTGCGTTCGCACTGTTCAGCCTGCAGGACCGCGGTAAGCTGTTCCTGGGCCACGGCGCAGAAGTTTACGAAGGCCAGATCATCGGTATTCACAGCCGTTCTAACGACCTGACTGTAAACTGCCTGACCGGTAAGAAACTGACCAACATGCGTGCTTCCGGTACTGATGAAGCTACGACTCTTGTCCCAGCTCAGAAAATGACTCTGGAACAAGCTCTGGAGTTCATCGATGACGACGAACTGGTAGAAGTTACCCCAACCTCTATCCGTATCCGTAAACGTCACCTGACTGAAAACGACCGTAAACGCGCTATGCGTGGTCCGAAAGAAGATTAATTTCTCTCTTTTGTCGTGACCTGAAACCCCGCCTATATGGCGGGGTTTTTCTTTTTGAAATAGAGAGCGTTTGTTCATGGTCAAAGTTCGCCTTTCCCGCTAGAGTGAAATTTCCACGGCGTGAACGGAGGCAAAAATGCTCTATATCTTTGATTTAGGTAATGTGATTGTCGACATTGATTTCAACCGTGTTCTGGGAACGTGGAGCGATCTCGCCCGCGTGCCGCTGGCCCGGCTAAAGCAAAGTTTCACCATGGGAGAGGTATTTCATCAGCATGAACGCGGTGAAATATCGGATGAAGAGTTTGCGAAAGCGATGTGCCATGACATGGAGCTACCGCTCAGCTACGAGCAGTTTGCCCACGGCTGGCAGGCGGTTTTTGTGGCCCTTCGCCCCGAAGTCATCGACATCATGAAAACGCTGCGCGAGCAGGGGCATCGTGTGGTGGTGCTGTCTAATACCAACGCGCTTCACACCACTTTCTGGCCGGGCGAATACCCGGAAATCTATGCCACCGCCGACCACGTTTATCTTTCCCAGGAGATGGGGATGCGTAAACCGGAGGCGCGGATTTACCAGCGCGTACTGGAATCTGAAGGTTTTTCTGCCGCCGATGCGGTCTTTTTTGACGATAACGCCGATAATATAGAGGGCGCTAACCAGTTGGGGATCACCAGCGTACTGGTGACCGGGAGAGAAACCCTACCCGACTACTTTATGAAGTCGTTATGTTAAAAACCGTTCATCAAAAAGTGATTCATCATACCCGGCCGCTGGTGGTGTGGAGCAAATTCCTCTGGCGGCGTATCGAAGAAGACAACATGACGACACTGGCGGGTAACCTGGCCTACGTGTCATTGCTTTCCCTTGTGCCGCTGGTGGCGGTGATTTTTGCCCTGTTCGCGGCATTTCCCATGTTTTCGGAAGTCAGCCTGCAGATTCGCCACTTTGTGTTCGCTAACTTCCTGCCCGCAACCGGCGATATTATTCAGCGCTATATCGAGCAGTTTGTTGCCAACTCCAACAGGATGACCGCTTTTGGCGCCTGCGGCCTGATTATTACCGCGCTGCTGCTGATGTACTCTATCGACAGCGCCTTGAATACCATCTGGCGGAGTAAACGTGTACGCCCAAAGGTGTACTCGTTTGCCGTCTACTGGATGATCCTGACTCTGGGGCCGTTGTTAGCCGGTGTTAGCCTCGCAATCAGCTCCTATTTACTTTCATTACGCTGGGCCAGCGAGCTGCACGGCGTGATTGATAACGTGCTGCGCGTCTTCCCGCTGCTGCTTTCGTGGCTGTCGTTCTGGCTGCTCTACAGCATTGTGCCTACCACGCAGGTACCGAACCGTGACGCGGTGATCGGCGCGCTGGTTGCAGCGCTGCTGCATGAATTGGGCAAGAAGGCGTTCTCTCTCTACATCACCGCATTCCCGTCCTATCAGTTGATTTATGGCGTACTGGCGGTGATCCCCATTTTGTTTGTCTGGGTCTACTGGACCTGGTGTATCGTCTTGCTAGGTGCTGAAATAACTGTCACTCTCGGTGAATACCGAAAATTGAAAACAGAACAACAAGAAGCCGAAGAATCATGATTGCATTAATTCAGCGAGTCACCCGTGCGAGCGTTAGCGTCGCGGATGAAGTGACGGGAGAAATTGGCCTGGGGCTGCTGGTGTTACTGGGCGTAGAGAAAGACGACGATGAGCAGAAGGCAAACCGTCTGTGTGAGCGCGTGCTGGGCTACCGCATCTTCAGCGATGAAGACGATAAGATGAACCTGAACGTGCAGCAGGCTGGCGGCAGCGTGCTGGTGGTGTCGCAGTTTACGCTAGCGGCTGACACCGAACGCGGTATGCGCCCGAGCTTCTCAAAAGGTGCCGCGCCAGATCGCGCCGAAGCGCTCTATGACTATTTTGTACAACGCTGTCGCCAACAGGACATGAACACGCAAACAGGACGATTCGCAGCGGATATGCAGGTGTCGCTGGTCAATGACGGCCCCGTGACGTTCTGGTTACAAGTATGACCACGCTTCCCGTTAGGACGTGGGCGACAAAAGAGAGTGCCATTATGTACCATCTCCGAGTACCGCAGACTAAAGAAGAGTTAGAGCAGTATTACCAGTTCCGCTGGGAAATGCTGCGTAAACCCCTGCATCAGCCAAAAGGTTCCGAGCGTGATGCCTGGGATGCCATGGCGCACCATCAGATGGTGGTTGATGAGCTGGGAAAGCTGGTCGCCGTAGGGCGGCTATACATCAACGCGGATAACGAAGCGTCTATCCGTTTTATGGCGGTACACCCTGACGTTCAGGATAAAGGTCTGGGGACGCTTATTGCGATGACCCTGGAGTCCGTTGCGCGTCAGGAAGGGGTTAAACGCGTCACCTGTAGCGCACGTGAAGATGCCGTGCCGTTCTTTTCCAAGCTAGGATTCAAGAACGAAGGGGAGATTACTACCCCGCAGACCACCCCCGTTCGCCATTTCCTGATGATTAAACCCGTTGCCTCGCTGGATGATATTCTGCACCGCGGTGACTGGTGTGCACAGCTACAGCAGGCCTGGTACGATCATATTCCGCTTAGCGAGAAGATGGGCGTGCGCATCCAGCAGTACACCGGGCAGAAATTCATTACCACCATGCCAGAAACTGGCAACCAGAACCCGCACCATACGCTGTTTGCCGGCAGCCTCTTTTCGCTGGCAACGCTCACCGGCTGGGGGCTTATCTGGCTGATGCTGCGTGAGCGCCACCTGGGCGGCACCATTATTCTGGCCGATGCCCATATCCGCTACCGAAAACCTATCGCCGGTAAACCGACCGCCATTGCAGACCTCGGCTCGCTTAGCGGCGACCTGGACCGACTGGCCCGAGGACGCAAAGCTCGCGTGCAGATGCAAGTTGAGCTGTTCGGCGATGACACCCCCGGTGTGGTGTTCGAGGGGACCTATATCGTGCTGCCTGCGAAGCCATTCGGTTCGTACGAAGAGGGCGGTAACGAAGAGGAGTAGGGTATCTCCCAGCCTCGCTATCTTCAGTGGCCTGCCATCCTGCGGGCCACATCCTCCATTGCATCCCGCGCCGCCTGGCTCACTCCGCCAAGCTGGAAAAATCCGTGAATAACGCCATGATAGCGCTGGCAGGTGCAGGTTACGCCCTGTCGGGTTAGCCGTTCATAGAGCGCCTCACCTTCATCGCGGAGCGGATCGTATTCGGCGGTAATGATATGCACCGGCGGAAGGCCGTTAAAATCGTCGCGCCAGAGTGGGCTAGCTTCCGGGTGCAGTGGATCGTTTCCCTGCAGATACATCTCAAAACCTGAAAGTAGCGTATCGCGAGTAATAATGTAGTCCTGCCCATTGCTGATGTAGCTGGCAAAGCTGGCGGTAGCGTCGAGCATGGGATAAATCAGCATAAGTTTTGACGGCGTCCATGCCGCGTTGGCTTTTAGCCTTAGTGCGGTGACCAGTGCCAGATGGCCGCCAGCGCTATCGCCAGCGAGCGTGATATGCTTGCGGTCGATACCAAGCTGCTGAGCATACTTATAAACCAGGTTCGCGCCACGCTCGGCGTCATCGTGAGCTGCGGGGAAAGTGTGTTCTGGTGCCAGACGATACTGCACCGCAATCACCCGGCATCCACAGTGCCAGGCTAACTGCCGTAGCTGGTTGTCGTGCGTGATAAATCCACCGCTGACAAAACAGCCGCCATGAAAGTAGAGAATGCAGGGGAGTGATGATGTTGAATTTAGCGGCGAAATGACGCGAAATGTCATCCCTTCCAGCACGATATCTTCTGATTTGACGCGAATCTCTTTCTCGCCTGCCAGCGCCGTGCTGGCAATATACCCCTTTCTCCGGTCATCAATATTCTGCTCGCGTGAAGAAGGGCGACCGGCCGCAATAAACTCAGCAACTAGCTGCGCAATACCGTTTTCCAATGCCATGATGATGTCCTTTTCGCTGTATAAACATACAGCTTTATAGCCTGGTTTATCGCGAATGGAAACGGGAAATTGGGTGGGATAGTGATTGTGGATAGCGGCTCGCAAAAACGAACGATTTCTTCATTTCAGCCTATAACCACATTTAAAATACGTGTATCTTGTTCGCTTATTGAGCATGGATGATATACTTGAGGCATATATGAGCATGATGGTGGAAAGGGACATGGGCAGAATACTTCTCGATTTGTCGGACGAGGTGATTAAGCGCCTCGACATACTTAAACAGCAGCGAAATCTGCCTCGTGCGGAACTGCTGCGTGAAGCCGTTGAGCAATATCTTGAAAAGCAGAGTCAGGCTGAGCTCACTATTTCTGGCGCGCTTGGCATCTGGCAAGGGTGTGAAGAAGATAGCGTTGAGTATGAAAGAAAACTTCGGGAAGAGTGGCCGCGATGAAAAGACCCGTTCTTTTTGATACCAATATTTTAATCGATCTCTTCAGCGGGCGGATGGAGGCGAAGCGGGCGATGGATTCCTACCCTCCGCAACATGCGATAAGCCTGATCACCTGGATGGAGGTCATGATAGGCGCAAAGCGCTTTCATCAGGAGCAGCGAACGCGAATTGCCTTGAGCGCATTCGAAATTATTGGTGTAACAGAAGAAATTGCTGAGCAGAGTGTGAATCTGCGGCAGGAGTACGGCATGAAGTTGCCCGATGCCATTATTCTGGCCACGGCGCATGTTCATCGCCGGGAACTGGTGACGCGTAACACAAAGGATTTTGCGGGGCTTCCGGGCGTGATTTTACCCTACGCGCTGTAAACCGGGCCAAAAATAGCCCGGTTTAACGCGGAAATTACTCCCCTTCTCCCGGGAACAGGAACGGGTTAATAGAGCTGCGGGCGAACCCTTCTTGCTCCATTCGCGCGTCCAGTACCAGTGAGGCTAGGTCGTCGGCAACCGCTTCGACTTTTGGGTCTTTTTCCTGATACAGAATCTTCAGGTAAGTGCCGCAGTCGCCGCAGCTTTCGGCTTTGATGGCTGCCTGCTCGTTATCCAGTGACCAATAGTGCAGGTCGCGGCTTTGCTCGCAGTTGCTGCATTTCACGCGCACCACGTGCCATTCGGTTTCACACAGGTTGCAGTGCAGGTAACGCAGACCCTGAGTGGTGCCGATTTGCACCATGCTTGAAACTGGCATTGAGCCGCATACCGGGCAGAACTGGCGTTGCTCGCCGTATTCTGCACGGGCCTTGCCCGGAATCAGACTGGCCATTTGCGCCCAGTAGAGCGACAGTGCAGCCCAGATAAACGGCGCTTTATCACTGCTCACGGAAGCAAAGTCGGAGGCAAACAGCGCGCTCGCCATCAGCTCCAGCTCTTGCTCGGAGGCTTTCTCCAGGTTCTCGATAACCGCCAGCGCCGGGCCGCTCATCTCTGGCTTCAGCTCGGCAATCATCGAGTGCAGTAGCGTGTGCCAGTGCTTGTCGCGCGGCAGAACGTGAATATCCAGCGGCGGCTTGCCCAGGTCATTCGCTTCTTTGATGCGTGCGGTGAGATCCATTTTCAGCGGGTGGTCGTAGAGCACCACTTCCTGAGCATGGGCAATCAGCGCAGCAAAGCGCAGGTAATCGCCCAGCGGATTATTCTCTGCCAGCTCGCGCAGACGTTCGGCGCGGCGGTTATAGAGGTTCTTGAGTCTGGGGAACAACAACGGCGGAATGACTTCCGCCGTACGTTTCTCGCTCGAACCCAGCTCATCTTGCGGGATTATGCGAATACTCATTCAGATGACTTTTCCTGTTTCTGGCGGACTTCACGGTACCAGCGCGGGTGATGTTTCTTCGCCCACGTTTTGGTAACCCATCCCTCCACCATCGCGGTAATGGTGCCTTTCACCCAAAGGGCGGCGTAGATATGCACCATGATAACCACAATTAACGCTACTGCGGCAAATGAATGCAGCATTAGCGCAAATCGGATCACCGGGATTGAGAAAGCAGGCGCAAAGTACGGACGCCAGATAACCACACCGCTCACCAGCAGCAGCACCAGGAAGATAATCGCCGCCCAGAATACGCATTTCTGGCCGAAGTTATAACGCCCGGTGTCACCTACTTCCTCGTTGACGACGATCTTACGAATATTCTTCGCCCAAAAGATATCATCCCGATTGATTAGATTGTGGTGCCAGTAGCGGAAAAACATGATGATAAACGAGGCAAACATGATGACGCCGACAAACGGGTGCAGAATACGCGCCAGCTGCGGAGTCCCCATGATTTGCATCAGCCAGTTGAAGGATGGGAAGAAAAATCCCAGCCCGCTTATCGCCGCCAGCATGAAGCAGAAGGCGGTGACCCAGTGGTTGATGCGTTCCGGCGCCGTGTAGCGCACGATGGTGTCACGTTTTTTCATTTGCGCACCTCATCGTCTTTCTCATCCAGATTGTCTTCTTCCTCTTCCGCACGGTTCGGACCGACCCCGACGTAGTGGAAGATGCTCGCGGCGAACGTAGCAGCAAAGCCGATAGCGGCCAGCGGTTTCCAGACGCCTTTCCAGAACTTCACGGTAGCGCTGATTTCCGGGTTCTCCGGCAGACCGTGGTACAGATTCGGTTTGTCGGCATGGTGCAGCACGTACATCACGTGCGTACCGCCAACGCCTGCCGGATCGTACAGGCCCGCATTGTCGTAACCACGGGTTTTCAGTTCGGCCACGCGCTCGCCCGCCAGCACTTTCATATCCTCTTTGGAACCAAAGTGGATAGCGCCGGTTGGGCACGTTTTCACGCATGCCGGTTCTTGCCCAACGTTCACGCGGTCAACGCACAGCGTACATTTGTACACGCGGTTGTCTTCCGGGTTAAGTCGCGGCACGTTGAACGGGCAGCCAGCGATACAGTAGCCACAGCCAATACACTGCTCGGACTGGAAGTCGACGATGCCGTTGGCATACTGAATGATAGCCCCTTCTGACGGGCATGCTTTCAGGCAGCCCGGGTCGGCGCAGTGCATACAGCCATCCTTACGGATGAGCCACTCCAGTTTGTCGTTCTGTTCCACTTCCGAGAAACGCATCACCGTCCAGGATTTGGCGGTCAAATCTGCCGGGTTGTCATACACCCCGACGTTGCTGCCAATCTCGTCACGGATATCGTTCCACTCTGAACAGGCCACCTGACAGGCTTTACAGCCGATACAGGTGGTCACGTCGATAAGCTTCGCCACCTCTTCCTGGTGATCCCGCGCGCGAGGCGCGGGAGTGAAACCGTTAGTGGCGGAACGACGGATAATGTCCTGCGATTGATAAGCCATAGGTCGTCTCCGTTACACCTTTTCCACGTTCACCAGGAAGGACTTGAATTCCGGCGTCTGCGAGTTCGCATCACCAACGGACGGAGTTAAGGTGTTCGCAATAAACCCTTTCTTCGCCACGCCTTCATAGCCCCAGTGGATTGGAATACCGATGGTATCGATATCCTTACCGTCAACTTTCAGCGTGCGGATACGTTTGGTCACCACCGCCTTGGCTTTGATATAGCCGCGGTTGGAGGAGACCTTCACGGTATCGCCGTGGCCGATGCCGAGCTTATCGGCCAGCTTCTCACCAATCTCCACGAACTGTTCCGGCTGTGCGATGGCGTTAAGCAGCGCATGTTTGGTCCAGTAGTGGAAGTGCTCGGTCAGACGGTAGGTGGTACCGACGTACGGGAACTTGTCCGCTTTACCCAACGCTTCCCTATCGCCTTTAAAGATACGGGCGGCAGGGTTCGAGATGACGTTCGGGTGCAGTGGGTTAGTGCCCAGCGGCGTTTCAAACGGCTCGTAGTGTTCCGGGAACGGACCTTCTGCCATCTTATCGAGGGCGAACAGGCGACCCATCCCTTCCGGCTGCATGATAAACGGCCCGACGTTGCTGCCCGGTGCCGCGGTGCTGTAGTCCGGAATATCCACGCCGCCCCATTTCGCGCCGTCCCACTTGATGAGCTGGCGTTTTGGATCCCACGGGTTCCCCTGCGGGTCTGCGGAAGCACGGTTATACAGGATGCGACGGTTCAGCGGCCATGCCCAGGCCCAGCCCAGCGTGTTGCCAAGGCCGGATGGATCGGCGTTATCACGACGCGCCATCTGGTTGCCGTCCGGCGTCCAGCTACCGGCGAAGATCCAGCAGCCGCTGGCGGTGGTACCGTCATCGCGCAGTTGGGCGAACGAGCTCAGCTGTTGGCCTTTTTTCACGATAACCGCGCCGGTTGCCGGGTCGATAATATCGGCCAGCGCCTTACCGTTGTTCTCCATCGCCACTTCCTCAGACGCTGGTTCATCCGGCGTTGAGTAGTTCCAGCTCATGTTCAGCACCGCTTCAGGTACCGGGCCGCCCTCTTCGGCGTACATCTTACGCAGGCGTAAGAAGATACCGGCCAGGATCTCACCGTCGGTGACGGCATCCCCTGGGGCGTCCGCGCCTTTCCAGTGCCACTGCAGCCAGCGACCGGAGTTAACGATAGAACCGTTCTCTTCGGCGAAGCAGGTGGATGGCAGGCGGAAGACTTCAGTCTGGATTTTCGACGGGTCAACATCGTTTGACTCGCCGTGGTTTTGCCAGAAGGTCGCCGTTTCAGTGTTGAGTGGGTCAATGGTGACGAGGAACTTCAGTTTAGAAAGCGCCGCGACCGTTTTGTTTTTGTTCGGGAATGACGCAACCGGGTTAAAGCCCTGGCACAGATAGCCGTTGACCTTGCCCTCGTTCATCATCTCGAAATACTGCAGGACGTCATACCCTTTGTCCCACTTCGGCAGCCAATCAAAGCCCCAGCTATTTTCCGCCGTCGCTTTATCGCCGTAGAAGGTCTTCATCATCGAGACGAAGAATTTCGGGTAGTTGCCCCAGTAGTTCACCTGACCATCCAGCAGCGGTTTAGGCGTGTTGGCGGTGAGATAAGTTTGCAGGTCAGCCTGTTTCTCGCTTGGCAGCGTCATATAGCCCGGAAGGCTTGTCGACAGCAGGCCGAGGTCGGTCAGACCCTGGATGTTAGAGTGACCGCGCAGGGCGTTCACACCGCCGCCTGCCATGCCCATGTTGCCGAGCAGCAGCTGAATCATCGCCATGGTACGGATGTTCTGCGAACCGATGGAGTGCTGCGTCCAGCCCAGTGCATACAGGAACGAGGCGGTTTTATCGTGGGCGCTGGTTTCTGCAATGTACTCACAGACTTTCAGGAAGTCCGCCTTCGGCGTACCACAAATCTGCTCAACCACGTCCGGCGTGTAGCGTGAAATGTGCTGTTTCAGCAGATTCCAGACGCAGCGAGGATGGCTGAGGGTGGTATCGCGTTTGGCGTGACCGTTCTCGTCCAGCTCGTAGTTCCACGAGGTTTTATCGTACTTACGGGCTTCCGGGTCATAGCCGCTGAACAGGCCGTCGTCGAAGCTAAAGTCTTCGCGCACGATCAGGCTAGCGTTGGTGTAGGCCTCGGTGTACTCGCGGTTGAATTTTTCGTTATTCAACAGGTACAGCATCACGCCCGACAGGAAGGTAATGTCGGTGCCGGAGCGAATAGGGGCGTAGAAATCCGCCACTGACGCGGTACGCGTAAAGCGGGGATCGATAACAATCAGCTTCGCGCCATTATGGATCTTGGCTTCCATCGCCCAGCGGAACCCCACCGGATGCGCTTCTGCCGCGTTCCCACCCATCACAACGATGAGATTGGCGTTCTTAATGTCAACCCAGTGGTTGGTCATCGCACCGCGACCAAATGTTGGAGCAAGACTTGCTACCGTTGGTCCGTGTCAGACACGCGCTTGGTTGTCGACCGCGAGCATACCGAGCGCGCGGGTGAATTTCTGGGTTAAGAAGCCGGTTTCGTTACTGGAAGCAGAGGCGCACAGCATCCCGGTGGTCAACCAACGGTTAACGGTGGTACCTGCTTCGTTTTTCTCGATAAAGTTGGCGTCGCGGTCGGCCTTCATCAGTTTAGCGATGCGGTCGAACGCTTCGTCCCAGCTGATTTGCTGCCATTTATTGGAGCCAGGTGCGCGGTATTCAGGGTATTTCAGACGGCTTTCAGAGTGGATAAAGTCCACCAGACCTGCGCCTTTCGGGCACAGCGCGCCGCGGTTGACCGGGTGATCCGGGTCCCCTTCGATGTGGAAAATTGAGGCTTTCGCGTTTTTTGCGCCGTCGCCGAGGCTATACATTAAAAGCCCACAACCGACAGAGCAGTAAGTGCAGGTGTTACGGGTCTCACGGGTGCGCAGCAATTTATACTGCCGTGTTTCCGCGAGTGCGATGCCTGGGGCAAAGCCCAGTGCGGCTGCCGTGGTTCCTGCCATACCGCCAGCGCAGATCTTAAAGAACTGCCTTCTGCTGACCTGCATGGTTAGCTCCTTGTTTCGACATTGTCATTGCTTGTAATTGTTCTTCGTCGTAGTCAGACGAAGATTCTGAATACTGCGATGCCCTCAGTTCCTGGAGGGCTTTGGTTCAGAATACCACAATATCGGTAGGCTTGTTCTAACGCGGTTAACGACAGGTGAATGGATTTTGCCAGGGTTAACATTGAATCGTGATATTTATCACATTTAACCCTGCATATCGCACTGATTTTGCGCGTGATTAACGAAGATAACCATAAGGTAGTACCTCTGGTTTAATCAGTCGTTTTGTAGCAGAATGCCGCGAAAAATGCGTATTGTGCGTTATTGCACCACAACTTGATCCATAATAAGCCTCAATTCCCTCCGGTTGTGATGGAATAGATGCCCCTTATTTCGATGTCGTTCAGAGTATTTGCCGTGTTTAATTTTAAAGATGAAGTCGAACCCTCGTTGCAGCTGATTGGTGCAGCCGAGCGTGCTGTCTTCAGAAGGCCAAAGATTATGCAACCCACACAGGATATTCTCGCTGAAGAAGTTCCCGTTGCGCTGGTCTACAACGGCATTTCTCACGTCGTCATGATGGCGACGCCGAAAGACCTCGAAGCCTTTGCCATAGGTTTTTCCCTGTCTGAAGGCATCATTGAACATCCGCGTGAAATATTCGGGATGGACGTTGTGCCGGCCTGCAACGGCATGGAAGTCAGAATTGAGCTCTCCAGCCGTCGCTTTATGGGGCTGAAAGAGCGCCGTCGTGCGCTTGCCGGGCGAACCGGGTGTGGCGTTTGCGGCGTCGAGCAGCTCAACGATATTGGCAAACCTATCCAGCCTCTGCCTTTCAGCCAGACCTTTGATCTGGCTTACCTCGATCATGCGTTAAGGCATTTAAACGATGTTCAGCCCGTTGGCCGTGAGACGGGTTGTACCCACGCGGCAGCCTGGGTTATGCCATCGGGTGAGCTGGTGGGCGGGCATGAAGACGTGGGTCGCCATGTGGCGCTGGATAAACTGCTGGGCCATCGTGCGCAGGAAGGGTCGCGCTGGCAGTTGGGCGCAGCGCTGGTTTCCAGCCGTGCCAGCTACGAGATGGTGCAGAAATCAGCCATGTGCGGCGTCGAGATTTTGTTTGCGGTTTCCGCAGCCACCACGCTGGCGGTAGAAGTTGCCGAACGCTGCAACCTGACGCTGGTGGGTTTTTGTAAGCCGGGCAGAGCGACAATCTACACGCATCCACAGCGTCTTATCGGTGAGTAATTAATATTCAATTAATTTGAATGATGACAACAAATCCTTCCGCTTTTCGTTGAACGATGTGAGGACTATTATTTATCACATCAAGGCAACACGCCTTATCCAAACAACCAAGTGAAAGGGTTTACATCATGAAAAGCATCAAAACTTTTGTCGCAGTTATCGCTCTTGCCGCTTCTTTCGGTACCTTCGCTGCTCAGACCGTGACCGCAACTGCCTCTACCATTGACGGTGCAGAAGCGAAAATTGCAGCTCAGGCTGAACAGGCTGGTGCAAGCTCCTACAAAATTACCCAGGCTTATTCCGGTAACCGCGTGCACATGACCGCTGAACT